>SVHB01000001.1 GCA_015056005.1 Clostridiales bacterium | reverse complement strand
CTGGTTCTCCTGGAAATAACGGTCGGCGCTGCCGTGAGCAGCTTCCATAGCGCCCATGGAGCCCATGCCGCGGTATACCTTGAACTGACGGCCCTGATAGATCTCGGTGTTGCCGGGGGATTCCTCGGTACCTGCGAGCAGGCTGCCCAGCATGACTGCGGAAGCGCCGGCTGCGATAGCCTTGGTGATATCGCCGGAATACTTGATGCCGCCGTCGCCGATGATGCGGATGCCAAGCTTTTCAGCCTCGTTTGCGCAATCGCTGATAGCGGTGATCTGGGGAACGCCGATACCTGCAACAACACGAGTAGTGCAGATGGAGCCGGGGCCGATACCGACCTTGACCACGTTTGCGCCCGCGTCATAAAGATCGCGAACAGCGGCAGCGGTGGCGACGTTGCCTGCGATAACCTGCAGGTTCGGATACTTTGCCTTGATCTTCTTTACCATGTTGTAAACGCCGCTGTTGTGACCGTGAGCGGTATCTACGGTGATGATATCGACCTTTGCCTTTACCAGCTCGTCAACGCGCTCCATGGTATCTGCAGCGGTGCCGACAGCGGCGCCGACCAACAGACGGCCGTTGGAATCCTTGGCGCTGTTGGGGAACTTGATGGCCTTTTCGATATCCTTGATGGTGATGAGGCCCTTGAGCATATAATCTTCGTCAACGATGGGGAGCTTTTCGATCTTGTTCTTAAGAAGGATAGCCCTTGCGTCATCGAGATTGGTGCCCACGGGAGCGGTGATGAGGTTGGCGCTGGTCATGACCTCTTTGATGGGACGGGAATAATCGGTCTCAAATCTGAGGTCACGGTTGGTGATGATGCCAACCAGCTTGCCGCCAACGGTGATCGGAACACCGGAGATGCGATACTTTGCCATAAGGGCGTTGGCATCGGCAACCAGATGATCGGGAGAGAGGAAGAAAGGATCGGTAATAACGCCGTGTTCGCTTCTCTTGACCTTATCGACGTTCTCTGCCTGTTCCTGGATGGTCATGTTCTTGTGGATGATGCCCATACCGCCCTCTCTTGCGATGGCGATAGCGAGCTTGTTTTCGGTAACAGTGTCCATTGCTGCGCTCATCAGAGGAATGTTGAGCTTGATGGTAGAGGTAAGCTGAACGGAAAGGTCTACTTCTTTGGGAAGGACTTCACTTTTACGGGGGACGAGCAGAACGTCATCAAAGGTGAGTCCTTCACGAATAACGGCAGGCAGCATAATTTACATCCTTTCGTAAGATACTCAAAAAAGTTATTAGTATATTTAAATATCATATTTCATGCCTTTTGTCAATATTTATTCCCTTAAAACAGGAACTTTTTTGACAATTTTCCCAAACAAATTGCCTCTGTTCTTTTCCGATTTAATATGTTAAAATATAGGAAGTATGGAGGTGCGCTATGTACAGATCAAAGCTCGATTCCAAGGATATGGACGCCCTTTTCGAGGCTATCCTCTCCCTTGAAACAACCGAAGAATGCCATAGATTTTTTGATGACCTTTGCACCATATCGGAGCTTCAGGCCTTAGTTCAGCGCTACAGTGTTGCCGTGATGCTCAAAAAAGGCCTGACCTACCACGAAATAGCGGAAAAGACGGGCGCATCCACCGCCACAATCAGCAGGGTGAACCGCTGTCTTAATTTCGGTGCGGACGGATACAAGACCGCCCTTGACAGAATGAAGGAAGAAGATCAGGAGATAGACGAATAATGCCCGAAAACATCGATTTTTCAAAGCTTAACGAACCTCAGCGGCAGGCGGTACTGACTACCGAAGGCCCGCTTTTGATTTTGGCAGGCGCAGGCAGCGGAAAGACAAGAGTGCTGACCATGCGCATTGCGCATATTATCCGCGACAAAGGCGTGCGCCCTTACAACATCCTTGCCATAACCTTCACCAACAAGGCCGCAAAGGAGATGCGTGAAAGGCTCGAGGGCATGCTTGGCGAGGAATCGAAGGATATTTGGGTCGCGACCTTCCACTCCATGTGCGCCCGCATCCTTCGCAGGGACATAGAAAAGCTCGGCTACACCCGCTCCTTCACCATTTACGATGAAGAAGCAACCATGTCCCTCATAAAAGAAACGATAAAGAAGATGGACCTTTCGGACAAGGTCTATGTTCCCAAGGATATCAAGTATATTATATCCGACGCCAAAAACCGTATGCTATCGGCAAACGAGTGGTTCAGTCAGTCCGACAAGGATTTTAAGGCAAGCAGGATACACGATATTTTCATTTCCTATGAAAATGCGCTCAAAGCGAACAACGCGCTTGACTTTGACGATCTGCTCATAAAAACGCTCGAGCTCTTTGCCGCAAACCCGCCCGTGCTTGATTATTACCGCAGGAAATTCATGTATATTTCGGTGGACGAATATCAAGACACCAACGTGCCCCAGTATATGCTTGTAAAGCTTTTGAGCGGTGAATACGGAAATGTCTGCGTGGTGGGCGACGACGACCAGTCCATTTACAGCTGGCGCGGCGCGGATATCAGGAACATTCTTGAGTTCGAAAAGGATTTCGGCGGCTGCACGACCATCAAGCTGGAGCAGAATTACCGCTCGACCGGGCATATACTCGAAGCCGCAAACTCAGTTATCCGCAATAATTTCGGCAGAAAGCAAAAGCGCCTGTGGAGTGACAAGCCCATGGGCGAGCTTGTGCAGGATGTAACGGTCAGGGACGAGCGGCACGAAGCAAGGCTGTGCGTTACCGAAATGGGCAAGCTCATAAAGGATTACAAGGTCCCGCCAAACGAGATCGCCGTGCTTTACCGCACCAACGCTCAGTCGCGAGTGATCGAAGAGCATCTGGTAAGAGCCGGTCTGCCCTACAGGGTATATTCGGGTCATAAATTCTACGACCGCAAGGAGATCAAGGATATCATCGCATATATGCAGCTGATCGCAAACCCAAGCGACGAGGTGAGCCTGCTTAGGATAATCAACATGCCAAGGCGCGGCATCGGCGATGTAACGATCGATATGCTCATGGACGCGGCGATCGACAACGGCGAATCGCTCTGCGGCGTTATCCTCGATACAGAGCTTGTTCCCGGCTTAAAGCCCAAGGTCAAAGCGTCGATAGATCAGTTCGGTGAGCTTTTGACCGATCTTTTTGCCGCAAAGGAAATGCTGTCGGTCGATGAACTGGTAAGAAAGATCGTCATCGACAGCGGCTACAAGGCGCAGTTTGAGTTCAAGACCGATGATGAGAGCATCGCAAGGCTCGAAAATATAAACGAGCTTATCGGCGCAGTTGAGCGCTTCGTATCCGAAAGCGAGGATACCAGCCTTGAAGCCTTCCTTGAAAACGTCGCCCTTGTTTCCGACAGCGACGAGATAGGCGAACACGGCGCAATAACCCTTATGACCATGCACAGCGCAAAGGGTCTTGAATTTGAGCATGTATACATTCTGGGCGCAGAGGAAAACATATTCCCGTCCAACCGCTCGCTGACAGACCCCGACAGGCTGGAAGAGGAGCGAAGGCTCTGCTATGTTGCCATAACAAGGGGCAAAAAGAGGGTCTCAATAGTTCACGCAAAGCAGCGCAGCCTTTACGGCATGTCGCAGATGAACCCGCCTTCAAGATTCTTGAAGGAGATCGATCCTTCCCACAAGAAGGTGCGCGACCTTGCAAGCGGTCTGGAAGGCGACGCTCCCCAAAGAAACAGCATGAGTTCAGGCGCTCAGGCCCAGATCAGAAGACCTCAGATGCCCAAAGCGGCGCCCAAGAACGCTTCTTTCAATTCGTCCTTTAATTCGGGCTCGGCAAAGATAGACGGCACCAAGTCTCAGGATTATAAGATCGGCGATAAGGTAAGCCATCCCACGTTCGGAAACGGCACCGTGATCGCGGTCAGAGGCGAGGGTTCAAAGCAGATGGTCAAGGTTGCATTTGAAAACAGAGGTTTTAAGGACCTTGCCGCAGCCATCGCACCGTTGACCAGATTATGATTTTTGCTTTCAAAACAGGCCAAGAGGGATAATATGACCTGTAAGCGCCATAGCAGAGGTGTTTATTTTGACTAAAAAGATGCAGGAGCTTGTTAATACCTTAAACCAGCATGCGTACAGGTATTATGTGCTCGACGATCCTTCCATATCCGACGTTCAGTACGACAGGCTTTTTGACGAGCTTCTGGCTCTTGAAAAGGAAACAGGCGTTGTGCTTCCCGATTCACCCACAAGGAGAGTCGGCGGCGCGCCGCTGAAATCATTTGCACAGCATGAGCATATCGCAAGGCTGTGGAGCCTTGATAAGTCCCAGACCGAAAGCGCGCTTTCCGCTTGGGTTGAAAAGACCCTGCTTGATGCGCCCGATACCGTTTTTTCCGTTGAATATAAATTTGATGGGCTGACGGTGAACCTTACATACGATGACGGCCTTCTTGTTTCCGCTGCCACAAGGGGCGACGGAGTAACCGGCGAGGATATACTGCCCCAAGTGCTCACCATCCGCTCCGTTCCCATGCGCGTGCCCTACAAGGGCAGGTTTGAGATACAGGGCGAGGGAATAATGTACTTGTCCGTGCTGGATGAATACAACAAAACCGCTTTGGAGCCCCTCAAAAACGCCAGAAATGCAGCCGCAGGCGCGCTCAGGAACCTTGACCCCGCCGTTACCGCAACGAGGAAGCTTGATATATTCTTTTATAATGTCGGCTATATCGAAGGGCTTGTGCTTAACGATCATGAGCAGATGCATAAATTCATTGCCGATAACGGCTTTAAGGTAAGTCCCTATCTCAAATACGCAAAAACTGTCGATGATGTTATAGGAGCTGTGCGAGATATAGAAAAAAACAGGGATTCGCTCGATTTCCTCATAGACGGCGCAGTAATAAAAGTTTCCGATATGGCATTGCGCGCTTCCCTTGGCTATACCGACCGCTTCCCCAGATGGGCGATGGCGTATAAATTCGCGGCTCAGGAGACCACCACCAAGCTCATTTCCGTTTCATGGAATGTTGGGCGAACGGGAAAGCTCACTCCCCTTGCCCACCTTGAGCCCGTCGACCTTTGCGGTGTGACCGTATCCAACGCAACCTTAAACAATCCCGATGATATCCTGCGCAAAAAGGTCAAGATAGGCTCAACCGTTTGGATAAGGCGTTCCAACGACGTTATACCCGAGATAATGGGCGTGACCGACGAAAACGAGGAAGGGCTTGAGCGAATTGAAGTGCCTTCCGTTTGCCCTCACTGCGGAAGCGTTGTTGAGCGCAGGGGCGCGCATATTTTCTGTACCAATCCCGAGGGCTGCATGCCAAGGTCGGTCAGGGCAATATCGCATTTTGCCTCCCGCCAGGCGATGGATATCGAAACCCTTAACGAAAAAACCGCTGAGCTGCTTTATAACGAACTGAATGTGCGCGTACCTCTTGATCTGTACAGGCTTACGCTTGATCAGCTCTGCACCCTTGAAGGCTTCGGGGAAAAGAGGTCGCAAAACCTGCTTGATGCGCTCCAGAACAGCAAAACGCGTCCCCTTGCCGCATTCATAAACGCGCTGGGCATCCCAAATGTGGGCGTAAAGACCGCAAAGGATCTTGCCAAGCGTTTCGGAAGCATGCAGGCGCTCTCAAAGGCAGACGCTCAAGAGCTTACCGCAATTCCCGATATCGGCGATATCGTAGCCGGGAGCATCGCGGGCTTTTTTGCAGATGAAAAGAACGCTAAAGCTATAGAGGAATTCAAGGCTATCGGAATTGACCCAAGGGAAGAGATCGTCTCACCCGACAACGCCGCAGGTGTTTTTGCCGGCATGACGATAGTTGTGACCGGCACCCTGCCCACCTTGGGCAGAAAGGACGCCGAAGCCCTAATAGAGGAAAACGGAGGCAAAGCCGCGGGCAGCGTCTCCAAAAAGACCTCTTACGTTTTAGCCGGCGAAGCCGCAGGCAGCAAGCTGACCAAGGCTCAGACCCTCGGCATCCCCATAATCGACGAAGCCGAGTTTTTGAAGATGATAAAAGGCGAATAACAAAAAGCGATCCGAGCTGTTCGGATCGCTTTTTTGCGTTAATATTTTCTCATTTTTTTCCAGATATCCAGTATAAAATCATACCGCTTGGGCGGCATGCCCTTGAAGGGGATATTGCTGGTGGCAAAAATATAGCCGCCGCCTTCTTTTCCGTAAGTCAGGCAATACTCGGCGCTTTGCCTTACCTCTTCATCCGTTCCCGTCTGGAGCGCGGCGCAGTGCACGTTTCCGCAAAGAGCGACCCTTTTGCCGTACTTTTCCTTGACCTCACGGATATCAACCCCCGCCATGGGGTCAAGAGAATGCAGCGCATGAGGGCCCGCATCGATCAGAGAATCGATTATCGGCATAATATTGCCGTCAGTATGCTTGATGACGAAAAGCCCGTCTTCCCTGCCCGCCTTGCAGATCATATGAAGGTACGGGGTTATGAATTCATCAAACATCTGCGGAGATAAAAACGGCCCCGAGTTATAACAGTAATCCGAGCAAAGCAGGGCAACGTCCATCCCCGCATCCCTCTGGCGCTTGTTACGCTCTATTGCCTCCAAAGCCATCTTGTGAGCCTTTTCCTTGACCGAATCGGGGTCATCGGCGATCGAATAGGCGAATTCATACATCTCACTGCCCGAAGGTATAGCAAAGGTTCCGTCACCATGCCCGCCAAAAAGCCGCGTATCGCCCACAAACGACCTAAGATGCTTTCTGAAAGCCTTTGTCGCAGGCGAATCCGTATCAGTCCAATCGGGATTATATGCGGGAATTATGGCATAATCAAGCCCCGGGCGAGCGTCCTTCTCGGGATCGCCGGATATGGCAGAGCCGCCCACATCGTATGCGGTTTTATCCCCGTATACCCTGAAATACTTTTCAGCAAGCTCGAAAGCCGCCCTGTCGATCTCGACATCGGACATTCTCATATAATTCTCTTTTGTCAGCCTTTCATCCCAAAGCGGATATCCAAAAAGCTTCTCCGCCAGCTGAAATTCGAGCTCAAAAGTCGGTACCTCGTCAGGTATTCCCAAGAGCAACGCAGTTTTTGCCCTTTCCGCCGGAGTCCAAATCTTGCTCATGTCATCCCTCCGCAGCTTTTCAAAAATTACATTTTATTTTTCCGTATAAACAGTTTACATCAATATAAATACCGCGTCAAACACTTTATCGGGTTCGATTGACATTATGATTTTTACAATACAGAATAATCATATCATTTACGAAGGATAATGCCATGTGCAAAAAAATTGCGGTACTGATAATTTCAGCTGCTATATTATTTACTTTCGGCTGTTCAAAGCAGCCTGACGAAGAAATACTTTCGGTGCAGAAGCTTTGGGACGAGCTGCTTTCTTCTGCGATACTTGAAGACGAGGCATATGTTTCCGATGAGCTGATGAACGCGATATACAAGAGCACTATTGTCAAAGTGATCGAGGTATCAAACGGCAGCTGCAAAGTAAAGATCACTTATCCCGATGCCGGTTCCGCGCTTTCCTCTAAAGCCAATGAGCTTCCGCACGATTTCACGCAGGAGCATGTGGACGAAATGTACCGTTCCATCATAGCAGGCATTGAGCAAAAAAGCCTGAAGATGGCAGAAGGAGTCTGTACCGCGGGCATTATGACCGATGAAAACTCTAAAGCCCGGCTGTCTCTTTCCGCAGACATAATAAACGCGCTAACAGGCGGATTGCCTTCTCTTTCGCAATAGGAGGATGAAATGAAAAAGCATTTATCTGCAAAGGCATTGATTTCGCTGTTTTTGTCTATCATAATATCGATTTTTCCCTTGACCGCATCGGCAGGCGCAGACGATCCGTATATCATCACCGTTCCCGTTCTCTTCTCGGGTTCATCCAAGGCAAGCGACCAGAGCTTTCTTGTGACCAAAGACGGTAAGACCTATGTTTCGGAAAGCTTTATTCTGGATAAATTTGATACTTCCTTTCACAGAGACGCAAACGGTCAAAGGAAATATAAAAGCGATAGAGGTTCCATACTTCTTGACCAAAATGATTATTTGAGCGTTGACGGCAAGGTTTATCTGCCGATGGAAAATACCTTAAATGCTTTTTCGTTGAGCTCGTCGTATTATGAGCACGAAGATACCAAGGTTCTTACGGTCACTTTAGCGGATAATTTATCTTCTCTGCCGGATCTTATGAACGGCATATACAAAGACCCCGCGGTCAATCTTTCCAACTGGCAGAACAGCAAGTATTTTTTGACCGACAGAACCAGCATGTTCGTTCTGGACGCCTTGAAAAACAGCGTGTTCAGCCTTGCGGGTTATGCCACAGGTCAGGCGCAGATGAGCCAGTATCAGGATGCACTTTATTCGATCCTCACCTCGACCACGTCGGTCACATCATATGATCTTGAAAAAGATCAGGCTGAACTTGATCTGCTTAACTATTTGATCGCAGAAGCGGGGCTTACTTATGACGCCGCCAAAGCGCTACTTGATCCCAAGCTTCATCCCGATTTCACCGATCTTATCCCCACGCTTGATCTTGGAGAAACCGTAATAAACGAGACCTCAAAAGCAGTGGATCTGCTTCAGGTAACGGAATTCAGGGAGCTCATCGCCTTTCTGAACGCCCGCAGCGAGATGAATGACAGCCTGATACAGGCTATGAGCCTCATCAACTCCGGGCTTGATGACAATAATTCACCGATAAAGCTTGCGCTTGGGCTGACCCTTGGAAATTACGATGACGCAGTATCTGAGACCACCAAAATTGCCGGTACCTTCCTGAGCGGCTTTGCAGACGATCTTGCAAGCGGCGATGTACTCGAGCAGGAAGATTATCTCTTAAAAGCTCTTGAATTTATTACGGATGGATATGATATGATCATGGGCAAAACAGACGAAATATCTTCCGTAATTCAAGCAATGCGGCAGCTCGAAATACAGAAGCTTTGCCGCTCGGAATACGAAGCTATCAGGCGTTATTATAATAAAGCATCCGATCCCGCCGCCAAAAGCAATTATCTGAAGCAGATGCACAGCCTGACATCCTTGTATGTCGTTGCCGGAATAGAGGCATATAAAGCCTTGGGCGCGGACAGCGAAATGAAGGGCGCATTTGCGCAGTCTATAAGCGATCTTGATTTATTGCTTTCCGATCTTAATAAATTCAATATTTCAGATTTTGAGACGGCACAAAAAAACTCTGCTTCCGCAGACAGAATTGCAGGCGCTGCCAAAAAACAGCAGAGCAATTCACCCGCCCCCGCGCCAACGCCCGATACGCCAAAGGTTCAAGGCTCAATAGTGCACGATTGGATAATGCGCGACGGCAGGATACGTTTTTTCCTCTATGAAGACGGTACTTTTTATTACAGCAACGACAATAACCATCATTCCCATACAGGCACATATACCTACGACGGGCATACAGTCTCAGCCTTTATCGACGGCGAGCAGTACACCGGCTATATGAGGTATGATGAGAGATCCGGGACCGATGAGCTGTATATGGAATCCCCCTCAGGTTTCTTCATTTTTGAAAGAGAAGCCGTATCGGAAGAAACGGATTCCGTGATCATAGTAAGCGGCGACTGGAGCACAGAAGACGGAAGTAAAGCCATCTTCTTTAGCGGCGATCAATACACCTACGTTGATTCATCTGCGGGCATTTCGGTCACATCCACCTATGAAGCAGATATCTATAACGAAGGTAATGCGATCTTCTTTTTTGATCTGATAGAAGGCGAAGACCCCGTGGGCGGATTCTTCTATGAAGCCGACAAAACCCTCAGGCTTTTTGATACCAACGACATCTTTATCCCCGCCAATAAATCGGATTTCCCTTTTACAGACTAAAAAAGCTGCCATACGGCAGCTTTTCTTTTATACATATCTATATCACACAGTATGAACCTATTGCCTTCTTCTGAACTCTTTTCTATCTTCGATCCAGCCAAGCCTCACCAGTCTGGCTGCGAGCGCCCCTTGTGAACGCTTAAAATGGCTGCACAATTCTTCTTTTGAATATCCCTCATCAAACATGCGGCAAAGCTCTTTATCATCTTTAGAAGACCATGGCTTACCCGCATTCTCGTACTCTCCGGATACTCTTGAGGGTCGTTTATTATACCCATTAAGCTCTCTTAAAACAATATTTATCGCCCTCACTACATCGATCTGATTGCAGCTGTCATCCTCAGGTAGTATTTCCCCTGTTATCGGATTCACACCATTAGCAAGAACAGACAATATCTCTTTTGCACGTTCAATATCCATTTAAGCCACACCTCTTATAAACAACTCTGTAATATACATATATCAGTATACTATTTCACGTTTTACTAAGCAAGCTAATATTTACTTTCTGCAAAAAGCGCACCCATATACGGGGTGCGCTTTGCGGTTTGTTACATATCGGTCCAAATAGCAGGGACTATGAGGAATCTTGGGCCGTAGATGTTTGTATAGTTTTGGACTGTGGAAACGAGGTTTGCGCGGGAGATGGGGCCCGGCGGGTCGGACGAGATAATATTTTTCTCTTTTGCCCATTTTACAGCGTCGGTTTCGTTCACATTATGACCGGAGAGGTTTGCATAAGCAAGCAGCATTTCAAGCGCTTTGGATTGTGCAAGCGCCTCTTTAGAGCCGTGACCAAACAGATTGCGGACATCGAGTTTTTCATAGTCTTTGTCTACCCTGCGGATCTGTTCTTCGATGCCTTCAAGCATTCTGATAAGCTGGGTATCGGTCGCGCTCGCATTGGGATCGAAGGAACCGGGAGAGGTCCCTTCGATCAGTTCCAGGAATACCGAATATGCAATCGAAGGATAGTACCAATCGTCGATATCAACATCCCTGTAAACATCAGCTCTCAGAGGATGCGGGATATCTGAGATCATCTCATAATAGCCTTCGCCGCTTGTGTGGACGGTGTATTTGCCGTTCAGGACAAGGAATGCTCCAAAGTTATCAGCTATGAAGGTCACATAGCCGTCCTTTACAACAGCGTCCACGGTCTTGAGCTTACCGTCGTCGCAGTAAGCAATGGTAAGTATCTTTCCGTTATATATCTCATCCACGGGGATGGATACCTTGATCCTGCCGTAGCTTTCACCGATCAGCTTGATACGGTAGTAAGCCAGAGCCTTATCGGGTTCGATCGCCTTTAAGTATCTGCAGACGGGGCAGTCTATATGAGCACATTCGTGATCCACATAGAGGTAAGCGCCTTCAGAGAACTTGCCGGCTACGATTATGCCGGTGGGCTTATGGACAAGAACATCGGGGAATTCGTCTTCTTCGGGTACATAGTGATTTACGATATATACCTTGCCCATTCCGCCGTTTATGGTGATAGTGCCGGATACATTTACATCAAGAGGATTGTCCTGAGTACCCACGCCGCCTTCAGCGTTGATGGTAAGATCGTCTGCGTAGATGATCGAATCATCGTCCTTATCGGTCACGGAGCCTTCGGTATCGATGGTCACATCGCCGGAAGCTATGATCTCGTCGACCACGATATCGCTGTCGCTTTCAAGGTTGATGTCATCGCCCTTTGCAGAAATCTCGTCGGATTCAACGTTCAAGGGATCATCCTGAGTACCGATATCGCCTTCAGCCTCAAGTTCAACATCGCCGCCGATGATATCGTCCTCGTTGTCGCCGCCGGTGATATCGCCGTCAACAATAACAGTCACGTCTTCATCCGCTACGATCTCGTCGATCTTGAGATCCTTGTCGTTTTCGATCCAGATGTTTTCGCCGCCGGCTTTGATTTCATCAACGCTTATCTTCAGAGGATCATCTTCCTCACCGATATCGCCGCCCAAGCTGTTGAGCTCGAGTTCGGGTGCGGTGATTATGGGTTCGTCCTTATCGGATGCGCCAGTGATATCTCCGTTTGCGGTGATATCGGTCTTGCCGTTGGTCTCAATGGGAGCAAGCTGTACATCGTCTCCGCTTTCGAGGTGTACCTCTTCAAGCTCGGTACCTTCATCAGTCGTGATGCTTATCACTCCATCGGCCGTTGCGCCAAGTGCATTATCCTCGGTGCCTACGCTTGCCCGGCCGTCTTCGCTGCCAAGGATGAGATTGAGATCACCCTCAGTATCGATGCCGGAGGGCTCAGCCTTATCGGCAAGGTCTTCGGCTTTCTGATTTGCTTCCTCAGCTGCCTTCTTGGCCTCGTTGAGCTCATCGGACTTGTCGTTCAGTTCATCTGTCTTTTCGCTTATTTCATCTTCAAGAGCCTTGATAGCCTCGTCGATATTCTTTGCGTCATCGACACCCTCTACTCTGTCGCCGATATTGCCGTTGACCTTATTGAGGGTATCCTTTGCAGCGCTTTCTGCTTCCTTTACAGCCTCGTTGGCATCCTTGAGCGCTTCTTCCTTATCCTTGGTATTGGAAACTGCGTCATCGTATGCATCCTTGGCTTCGTCTACCTTCTGCTGCTGTTCTTTGATAGCGTTCTCATCGGGATTTTCAGCGTTCTTGAGCTCTTCAAGTTTTTCTTCTTCTTCGCTCAAAGTCTTCTTCGCATCTTCCTGAGCTTGCTTAGCATCGTCCAGAGCAGTTTGTGCATTATTCTGATCGTCCTTAGCCTTATCGAGATCATCCTTTACGCCGGTAAGAGCATCCTTGTTTTCGGTAAGCTCATCGACATAATCGGTAAGATCTTCTACCTGATCGGTAAGGCCGTCGACCTTGGCCTGAGCCTTGCCAGCTTCAACAGCGGCATCGGCTGCATCCTTGATGGAATCGTTATTGGTCTTATCGGATTCTGTGATATCGCCGTTTTGTGCTTCAAGAGTGACGTTGCCGCCGCCTTCAGAAGTCACAGTGCCAACTTCGATGCCGCCCGGGCTTACGATATCGATCTCACCGTTATCGGTGGATGATATCTTATCAAGAATCAGATCGCCGTCAACCTCGGTTATCACGATCTCGCCGCCGGTTGCATCGGCATTGAGAACGCCGCCATCCGCGGTATCCACAGTCATGGGTTCTTCCTTGGTACCGATGCTGCCATCCATAGCGGTAAGGTCGATGTTATCGCCTTCTACCTGAGCGTCTCTGCCAAGCTTATCTAAAAGCTCGAAGCCGCCCTTTGCGGTAATGTCAACATCGCCTTCTGCCTTGATGGCGCCGAGGTTCATGTCGCCGTCGTTATACTTATCGGTATTGGTGATCGTAAGATCGCCGCTTGAGTCAACATTGATCTGACCTTCATCGGTATCTGCGGTAAGATTCAGATCGCCGATTGCGTTCAGGTTGGTATCGCCCTTGGAATCGGTGGTAAGAGTACCTTCGATATCCACATCGATACGATTATCGTGGTCTTCGCCGATGGAACCTTCCTTGCTGTTCATCGTCGCATTTTCTGTGGTGACATTGGGCTTGGTTTCGCCTTCATCACGGTCATCGACGATATCGCCGTTTGCGGTGAGGTCCACGGTTTCACCTGCGGTAACCGTGCCGATATACATTGTGCCCTCGGTGGTCATATCAACATCACTTCCGGCAGCTGCACTGTCAACATCCTGATCGCCGCCTGCGGTCATGCTGATGTCGTTGCCTGCGGTTACGGAGCCAACATTCTGATCACCGCCCGCATTCACAGTCGCGTCATTGCCTGCGGTTACGGTTTCGATATCCTGCTGTCCTGCTGCCTTTACATCTGCGTCATTGCCTGCATTTACGGAACCGATATTCTGGTCACCGCCTGCATTTACGACTGCATTTCCGGTTTCGGCTTCAATGCTTGCGATATCCTGATCTTCCTTTGCGATCACGGTGGCATCGGTCTTAGCTTCTACCTTTTCAATCATCTGGCTGCCGTCGTTTGCCTTGAGGGTAACGCTGCCGTTTGTGGAAACAACATTTTCTGCGTTCATATCGCCGGTGAGTTCGGATATTGCGATATCTTCAACCGCATTTGCATTAAGGTTTGTTCCGGTTTCGATGTCGATATCCCTGATCGCGGTAAAGTCGATCTCGAAGGTCATCTCGATCTTGCCGGTGGTTTCGTTTCTGGTAATAGCCCATGTACCCTTATTATCGGGGCTGTAAGCATCGGGCGGGTTATCCTCACCAAGGATGTTGCTGATGGTATCTTCGATCCAGGAGGCCTGTTCGGTGACCACTTCGGTGTTCTTGCCGATGCCGCCATTTTCTGCGGTAAGAGTGATGTTCTCGCCGTAGATATTGGAGTCGGTGCCCTTTCCGTCGCCGCCGATCAGCTTATCGCTGTAGAGGTTCAGGATATAAGGATCACTGACATCTTCCTTGTCGGAATCGGCAACGCCTTCGATAGCATCGGAAGTGATGGTCACATCGCCGTGGCTGGATACAACCTCGCCCGCGGTGAAGGTGCCGTTTTTCTGATCAACGGTGATATCGCCGATGTTGAGGATATAGCTTTCACCGTTTGATGTACCTATCTTGATAACCAGATCGCGCCTTGCGGTTTCATCCTCAGGATCGGGATAGGTTTCTTCATCAAGCACATCGTAGGCGCTTTCAAGCAGTGCCTTCTTCTGTTCGTCGGTCAAAGACTTCCAGTATGCGGGGAACAGTTCATCCTCGTCGCTCATGATGACTTCCATCACATAAGCGGGAGCGTTTTCGCTGCCGTCGGCTGCTTTTTCTTCGGTGGTAAGGTTGCCCTCAGCGTCGATGTAGAGCATATTGCCTTCACCATCGATTGCCCTGATGGGATCGCCGTTTGCATCAGTCTTGACCTTCTGAGCCTTGATAGCTGCTGCAAGCAAAGTAGCCACCGCAGCTTCATCTTCGGTAAGTCCTCTGTCAAGGAGGTAATCCACCTGAACATCGGTGAGATAATCTTCACTGGAAAGCCTTGCCTCGATATCAGCCTTATAGGATGCCTTTACAGCATCGCGGTATTCTTCAACCTTATCGTTATAGTAGGCTTCGTATGCCTGCTTGATCTGAGCAGAGGTCATTCTGCCAAGCTGAGATTGAGTATACTTCTTGGATTCGATGAGCTTGAGCTTCATCGGGTCAACATTGGTTTCCTTGGCTTCAAGCAGTATATCTTCGTTTTCACTGCCCTTGAGCATCAGGTCATTGACCATCTGCGCAAGCTCTTCCTGAGTGAGTTCATCAAGAGCAGCTATTACGCCCTCGATTGACTCATCGGTGATATTGAGCAGATTCTTGAATTCCTCTCCCTTGAGCTTGCCGCCGATCAGAGTCAGTAGCTCTTCTTCGGTGAGCTTGCCGGTTGAGGTTAGCTGCTGAGCCAGTTCTTCTTCGGTCTGCTGGGGTATCTCGTTATATATCTTCTTATCCTTATCCTCAAGATCGCTTATCGCTTCGTCATGCTCTGTCTTTTCATCCTCGCCTTCGAGCCTGCCGCTGTGGGGCAGATCTTCAAGGTCGGTGATAAGATCGGAGGTCTGAGTAAGGAACATGTCGATCACATTGATGATATTGAGAGTGAGAGAATCCTTTTCAAGCTCGCCGGGATAGCCGATCTTGAAGTAGTTATCGTGCGCTCCGATGTTTCCGCCGATATCAAAGGTGCTGTTTGTTTCGTCAAAGCTTGCATTCAGCACTACCCTTGAATCATTGTCCTTCATCAGGAGGTCGCCGCCGGTGGTCTTGATATTGAGTCTTTCATCTGCGATCAGGTTATCGATGATCACATCATTATCAGTGCCGCCGCTATTGCCGGTTACGATATTTAACCATGCGGAGGCAGTATCATCATCAGCATTCGCCATAACGACATCGTTTACATTCACCTTGCCGCTGTCGACTTTCACGTTCACAACACCTTCGATATAAACCTTGGTGCCGTCGTCGTTTTCGTCGTCGGGGGTTTCATCGACCTTGCCCATATCGACCGAGCCGCTGCCGATGGTGAGGGTCATAAGACCGTCATCGTATACTTCTACATCGTTCAGATCGATATCGCTGCTGCCGCCGATGGTAATGACAGCTTCAGCTCCGGACTTTACGATAAAGTCGCGGATCTCATCATCGCCGGTACCATTGCCTGCGGTGCTCTGAGTGTAGCTTCCCTTATCCATGGTCACATCGGTAAGCTTCGTTGCGCCGCTGCCGCCGATGGCAACATCAACATCACTGTTGATCATATCGACATTGTTAAGGCTTACATTGCCGTTTCCGTCAACATCAACCTTTACGATGCTGCCGCCGATATTGGTGGTATCAAATGTAACATTGCCGTTGCCGGCGTTATCCTTATCTGCGCCAACATTGACAGTCAAGTTGGTGTCATCAATGTTTGATTTGCTGAATGTGATGTCGCCATTCTCGCCTACGATCACATCGGCTTCAGTGTTATCGATATCGGAACTGTTGAAGGTCACATTGCCGTCTTCGCCGATATTGACATCGACATCGCCGTAATCAACATTTGCATTATTGAAGGTCACATTGCCGTCCACACCGATACCAAGCTCAAGCTTGCCGTTGTTTATTATGGCATTGCTGATGACTGCGTCGCCGCTGCCAGATACGGTATGAACGATGGAGCTGGTAACATTTTCAGGATCATTGGTGCCGTCTATGGTCACATCGTCCATAGTAGTGGTATTGCCGGTGCCGCTGCCTTCGACTTTGGTATTGATATGAGAGCCGCCGCCTACAGTCACATCGTCCATATCGGTAATTCCATTGCCGGTGGTGGTCATGTTGAGCAGGCCGCCGTCAGCTACATCTACCTTGTTCAGAACGATATCGCCGTCACCTGAGCTTACAAGGTCTGCAGTGCCGGAGATTTTGCCGTCCTTAATGCTCATATCGCCTTCAGCGGTATTAATATTCAGATCGCCGCTGATATCTGCGGTATTGATATCAATATCGCCGCCTTTGCCTTGGACATCAACATTCAAAGTACCTTCGGTGTCCTCGCCGTTGCCGATAACCTTCACGTTGTTCATCACAACATTGCCGCCTTCGACTACATCAACATCCAAGAGGCCGGTGTCGTTTACGGTAACATTGCTAAGAGTGGTCTCGCCGTTTCTTACGTCCAGATCGATAAGACCGCCTTCAGCCACTGTGGTATCGAACAGTTTAACCTTGGCTTCAAGGATGGTCCTGATATATGCATCGCCGGCATATGCGCCGTCCTGCATATTGGAGTTGATCTGGATGTTTACCTTATCGCCGCTGTAAGGCTTAACTACGAGAGGATCGCCTTCTCCGAAGATATTGCCGCTGTCGGTGGCGATGATCCTGAGGTTGTTGGTGATGACGTTTGCATATTCGCTGTCGGTAACATTTGTACCGTTCATGCCGGTATAGCTTTCGTCATCGTTAAGAGTGGTTTTCTCGCCGCCGAATACGATCTGGATGGCTTCGCCGGAAATGGTTTCGGTCATCTCGATCAGAGTTTCCTCTTTATATTCAACGGTATTGCGTGCTTCGGTGCTCCTGAGCGCGCCCGCCTTGCCGTTGGAAGCATACCAGATGCCGTCGGGCAGGAGGACGATGGTGGTGGGATCGGTATTTTCTGTGCCGTCCTTGCGCTCGAGGACATACATCATGACCTTAGTTCCGTCAGTCTCATATACGGTGCTGATATATGCGCCTTCGAACAGTACTTCGCTCTCAGGATCGGGATAAGCAAATCCGAAGCTGCTTATATCGGTGTCGCTGCCATTTGCGATGGTCTTGGTTTCGCTTACATTCAGCTTAACCAGTTTACCTTCGCTGTTCACCGCGAAATAATCGCTGTGGAAGTAGCCGGATACGGGGTTTGCTGCATTTGCTGCAAGCAGGCTTACCTGACCGATGCTTCTGGGTATCATGTATACGCCGGTCGCCGCCTGATGTGCCATCAGCTTGGCGCCCTTGGTGAAGTGAGCGTAATTTACGCTTGCTTCGCTGTAAACGGATGCATCCTTGCCGTTTTCGTCGGTCATACCAAGGTAAGTACCCTGCTCGTAGAACCTTACGAAGCCGCCGGGCAGATGCGCCGCGATGATCCTGTTGGGATTGATAACTGCGTTGTTCTCATCGGTCTCAAGATAGATTATGGTACCCTTGGGCAGACCGCTCACATCGTTATCCAAGACAACCATGCGGGTATCCACATCGATAATGCCCCATCCGTTAACCTGCGGGATATCAAAGCTGATGGTACCCTCTTCGGTATAAGGCATGTAATTTACATACATACCGCCGCTGCCTGCGGGAGAGATGGTAACGGTGCCCTTGGGATAGGTGTAAACGGGAGCGAACTCGCCGTGTGCATTCAGCGCTTCGGTGAGCAGATCGCTGTTTTCAGCAAGCTTAGCATAGGAATAATCAAGAGTGAACTCATTGCCTTCGGAATCGGTGTAGAGCCACTTACCGTCCTTCCTGCTCTGAGTAAAGTCGGTTACGGTGTAAACGGGGAGACTTGAGGTGTCGTATTCATAAACACCTTCGCTTATTTCTTTAGGTCTGAGCGACTTTTCGTACGGATGCTCCCAATGCTCGGTTATAACTTCGCCGGTTTGCTCGTCGATGAATTCATCCTCGACACCATTGCCGTTAATGTCATAACCATTATCCAGATTATAAGCTTTGTCAGCTTCAACAAGCATATTGAAGATTCTCTGATATTCGCTGTCACCGCCATCGCTTACAAATTCCTCGATCTCATCATTATTACCGGGATCCTTATACTGGAACGTAAGATCGGTATACATCAGGTTACCGTGAGCATCCCTCGCCTGCTCCATTTCGGGGCCGTAGAGGAGAGTTGCCTTAGTAAGATCGTTGATGATATTGCCATTTTCATCCCTTGCATAGTCGACTTCGACCGCGTAGGATTCACCGTCGGGAGTGAACGCGATAACGTTGCCCATCATGTAGAAGATGCCGTCGTTTACAGATGTACTGTCCTTCTTATCCTCGTCAAGGAAGAGATATCCACCGTCAACAGCCTTATAACCGCCGTTATAATTATCGCCATCGATCTTGCCGGAAGCGCCGCTGTTAACAAGTTCAAGAGAATATGCATAAACATTGAACGAACCGGTTGCTTGACCGTTCTCATCGGTTGCAGATTCGGCAGCGAAATACTTATCGGCTATCTCTTCATACCTTGCTTTATGTGAAGCGGCGTTAAGCCAGTTGGTACCGAACTGCGCGGGCTTTTTGACCACATATGCGCCAATTTCTTTATTGTATTCGGTTTCGAAAGTGAAATCACCGTTCTTGATGGTCATTCCGGTAACATTGCCATCGGATGCCAATACGGTTATACGTCCTTTACGTCCGCCAAGCCAAGTATCCTTAAATGTTTCTTTGTTAAATTCAACACTGTGAACATTATTGGTATTTACATAGCTACCGGTTTCAGTCTTGCTGCCAACATTGTCATTTTCAACAGCATGGTTCAGCACCTTGGTGATTGCATTCGCCTGAACATCTTCGGAATCAACACCCTTGATGGTCACGGAGAGAGTGATCCGAATAGCACTGGTTCCATCTGCGTTGGTCACGGTCGAGGGAGTTGCTGTTACAGTAGCCTGCCAGTCAGAAGAAATCTTTTCCTTAACAGCGTCAGCCAATGCTTCCGCTTTCTGCTGAGCAGTAGAGCTGCTTTCATCGTGAGTAAAAGTATCTACAACATCCTTAGCCGCCGCATATGCCTCATCCAGAGTCTGCTCATCGGGATTCTCAGTCGTCGTACCAATATTGATCATTTGCAGCTCATAGATATAACCTTCAACGAATTCAAACGTTCCGTCTTTGTTTTCCTTGAGCTCTACTACATGGTACTGAGTACGTCCTGCGGTAACCGTTTCGAGCAGATACAAGCCGTTGCCGTTAGAGGTGCCGATCTGCACGGGCTTAATTTCAACAAGGCTGCCGTTTTCGTCTCTTTCAACAAAAGCGTTCTTTAAATAGATGTGCGTTCCGTCGGGCAAAGTCCACGCAACTGCCTTGTCGTCACGGGTAAGGTAAACAAGACCGCCGCTCTGACCGATGTTCATGGTCACTTTGCCGGTTGCGAAGTCTATGGTCTTGTAGCCGTTTGCCTCATCCTTGAAGGTGATCTTGCTTATGGTATTATCACCGTTCAGTTCAAAGGAAACATTGGAGAAATCGTAGGAAATACCTTCGCTGCCGCCTTCTGCGCTTTCAAACATCAGCTTGCCGTCTACCACGGAGGTCTTGAGCATGATGTTGTTGGGCAGGAGGAAGTAGCTGTCATTACCCTCAGTGTACAGCAGGAGATCTGCCATATTGAGGTAGGTATCCGCATCCTTATGCTTGAGATATCCGTCTGCGGTAAGGATGTAATCGGTCGCCTTACCGTCCTTATCCAGTACAGGAGTATCACCGCTGCCGGGGATGAGCACGAGGTTATCGTAGCGGCCGGGATAGTATACATCCTTATCGGTATTGAGACCGATCTGAGCGCTGATCAAGCCGGGAGCAGAGATATAAACATCTACATTACCCTTCTCAGAGACAATACCTCCAAGCACCAGAACGGGATTCGATACGGTATTGGGATAGGTATTGAGAATTACATGTCTTACATCCGCCCAGATATCGCCGATAGAGTTCATCGATATCTCGGTGGTACGAGCGGGCTGCGCCTTGAAACCTTCATAAGCGTTGATCTCAGAAAGCTCTACCATCTTTACGGTGAAGCGGTTGTTTGCATCAACGCCGATAGTACCTGCGCCTAAGACATTCAGCTTGTTGGCCCACAGAGAAGAGCCAGCTGCGGTATTGAGAGCGCCGCCGTTCATTTCGATGTTTACAATGCCCTCGCCCACATCGAGATCGTGAATGGGGTTCTGACTGCCATCGGAAGTTACATTGATGGTAACATCGGTATCTTCATCTGCGATAACGGTGAGCTTGGGTATTTCGTGATCGTAAATAGTGGTCAGATTGTCAATGTTCAGAGAAGGTCTGGGCTGCTTGCCGTTGCTTACGGTGATGTTATCCAGCACCAGATCCTTATTCGACCTGTTGCGGATGACCACGTTGGGCAGGAAGCTGCTGTCGAAAATGACCATCTTACCGCTTTCTCTTTCGTGCCTGATGATATTGCCGCCGTTATTGGAACCCGCAGCTCCGTTTATCATCTTGACAGTGAGGTCATCGCCTGTAGAATTTACTCTTTCGCCGATATAAGCGAATACGTTCAGATTACCGCGGTCGTTGTTATAAAGCTTTTTGAGATTTACGGTATTACCGGATACAGTGCCGACATCGGATGCAGTCTCGAACGCATCGTCGTCAAGACCGGAGAAATGGATGCCGCCGTTTTCGTCGATATCAACGAAGGTGCCGGCAGCGCCGCCGCCCAGATGGAAGGTGCCATCCAGAATGACATTGCTTGTTACATCCAGATCATAAGTCTCGCTTACGCTTTCGCCGCTGTTCTTCTTACGGCCGAAGGTGAATATTCTGACCAGGATATTGGTTGCGGTCTTAGCCTTTGCGTATGCGGAGCTTTCGACCAGAGAAGTACTGTGAACATTGGGTGCGCCTGCTTCGATCGTGATATCCTGACCTGCAAGGTGTGCTTTGTCGGTCATGTTGATCTTTGCCACGACCGCAGCGCCGTTCTTGCTGTTGTTTATGCTTACATTGGACTTTGCGGTAGCCTTACCGGCTGCGCCTGCGATCCTTGCATCGGAGCTTGCGGTGTTGTCCATCTTGGAGGTCATAGCCTTGACCAGCAGATTATCGATACCGCCAAGGAATACGTTGTTCAGGTCAATGACCTGATTGTTTTCCATGGCGTTGATGTCTGCATAGGCCTTGGTGTTGGAACCCGCGGAACCGGTCACGGATTTTGCATGCGCGTAAAGATCCTGCAGGATATCCGAAAGAACGGTGGTGTTCTTACCGTTGATATATGCCTGTTCAGCGCCGTTGGTGCCAAGGTAGATGGAGGAGTTAGCCCTTACGGTCACATCCGCCTCGCTCTGGTTGCTGCCCGCGAAGCCCTTCATATCGCGATAGGAATCGGCAACAGCCTTGGTTGCGTCAATGGTCTTGATATTGAGGTCGCCGAACAGCGCGGTGATATTCGCACCCGCGCCAACATTTACGGTGGTATTGCTTAACTCAGTAACAGAGGTCTTGGGACCGGAACCTGCAACTATAACGCCGCCGCCGTCCATATCGATATCCGCATTCAGATTGGGCATGGTCTGAGTGCCGCTTATAATGTTCATATTGCCATAGCGTGCACTGATGCGCGCGCCGCTGCCGATATCGATCTTCTGATTTCTGTTCCATACGATGCGTACAGAACCCTTGCTCTTTTCGCCAAGACCGACACCGGTGGTATTGATCCTGCCGTTCAGGTCTGCCCTTGCATCGGTATTGATATTTACATTGTTCCTTGCTTCAACATCAGCGCCGCTGCCGATATTGGCTTGAGCAGTCTGGGTCACGTTCATGTTGACCTTGTTTTCGCCCGAGGTCACAGCGCCGACGGAAGTGTTGTCGATGGAAGAATCGGCGTCGACAAAGTTCTTTGCGTTCACGCTCAGATTATTGCCCGCAAATACCTTGCCGTTGATATAGGCTTTGCTGGTATGGCTCTTAACGTTGATCACAAATTCATATCTGCCGACCTCTGCCAGAGATACACTGGTGCTCTTGTTGGTGCCCGCACGCAGCTGAGTACTGGAATCGGCAAGCACAGTCACGTCATTCTTGGTATTAACTTTTGTACCTGAACCGGTATACGCCTCGGTGGTGTTGGATTCCACGGTCGAATTCGCGCTTACCTTCTTGCCTGATACTGCGGATACATTGGTTCCTGCAACGCCTGCATGCGATACCAGAGAGGTATTCATGCTTTCAGCCTTCACGATAAGATCATTCGAGTTGACTTCTGCGCTGTCGGTGATATATGCCTTGGTCTGCATGCCGTCGATCTTAGCATTAGTGTGCACAACATCCAGAGCAGCCAGGCCTACAGCTACGTTGGATTCAGACTTTGCTGTCACCGTGGTATTGTTGGTCTGTGCGTTCACGTTTACATTGTTTGCGGTATCAATCTTTACGCTGCCGCCGATGTACGCGCTGTTCTGCATCTTCGCATTTGCATCGGACCACTGAGCATCAGAGCTTACCAGACTTACATCCGCGCCGCCGTTGGAACCAAGCTCGGATGTGACCTGAGAATTGTTGAGCAGAGACTGTACATTTACCGCGCCTGCTGCGTTTACACTGCCGCTGCCTGCTATATAGGCTTTCTGAACCATCTTCAGCTCGGACTTGGCGTAGTTGCCGCCTGCGCTGAAGCCGCTTACAACATTGGTTCCGTCAACATCTGCTTCAGCTTTGCTTCCGCCGCCGTTGACGCTTACGTTGATAGCGCCTGTCGATACAGTGCCGCTGCCGGTGATATAGCCGGAAGCATTGGTGGAAGAATACGCTTCTGCTTTGTTCACATTGCCGGATACGATGGTAACCTCCGTACTGAAGCCGCCGCCCGGCTGAGTGGATAAAGCATTGGATATAGACTTATAGGTGTTATTGATATCTATGGAGGAAACATTGACATCTGCATCGGTCAAATCAAGGTATGCTTCAAATACGCCGCCTGCGTTTGCATTCATCAGCATGATGCCGAGGTTTGCGCCGCTCAGTCCGAACGAACCCTGACTATAAGTCGCGCTTGCGTAGGACTTGGCGTTCGACAGAATGTTGAGCTTCCCACTCTTATCTGCTGCACTTCCAAAGCTTGCATTCTTTACATACGCCTCGTTGGTCGCACTGATGACGGCATCAGCAGTGTTGGTATTAATGGATGCGCCGCTGATCTCGAACGATGCTGCGCCGAGCTCGGCAACAGCGCCGGTAGTATCATTGCTTTCATTGAACAGCGAAGCTACATATGTCTCACCGGCTGCATTGATATGACCGCCCGAGATATATGCATACTGTTTTGCGCTGACTGTAGAGTTGACATCGCTTACAAGGAGCTTGCCGACGCTTACGGAAACGGTGGGAGAAATAACCGTCGCATAAGAGGTCGCGGTGCCGTCGTTCACTACCCTGATGCTCTTGCCAAAAGAGGTACCATTTGCCTTCACATTGCTGCTGTCGATATACGCCTTGCTTTCCACGCCGGTTATTGCATCGGCAAGGTTTACTCTGCCATCAGCAAAGCTAAGACCTACCTTGGGCTGCTCGACGGTCACATCGGAAGATGCGGTGTAAACATTATCAACATTTACGAGATTTGCGGTAATAACGCTGTTATCCTTGATAGCTGCGTTGAATTTGCCGTTAGCCTTGGCGCTTGCGCTCACAGCGCCGATGTTTACAAGGCCCAGCTCAGCGCTTGCCGCTTCGGTATATGCCTTTGCGTAGGACTTGGCGTCATTTTTAACGTTTACATTGCCGCTGTCGGTGGTCGTGATATTTGCGCCGCCGATGGAAGCTTCGCTCTCGCCGTTCATTTCGACGGTGAGCTTGTTCACATCCAAGCTGTAAGCAGAAGCGGAGATATTACCGTTAGTTGCGCTGCCGAGCACCGCTTCCGCGCCTTCGTATGCGCCATCGTTGAATTTGCTTTCAACGTTTACGCTGCCTGCAGTTACGGAAGCATCGTTGAGCTGAGCAAACTGCACAGCGTTTACCTTTGCGGTAAGTCTATTTACAGCAGCCTCAGCAATAGAGATATTGCTCTGGGTCAGAACGTTTGCAAGTGCCTTTGCGGTGCCGTCTGCAATAACGGAAACTGCAGCGGCGGTAATGGTTAGGTCTGAGTCGCTTTCATCGTCGCTTTCTGCGGTCTGGGTTTCGTCCTCCCCGCTCTTGCGCTCGGTGTTGACGCCCGCGCCCGCCTTGATACCTACTTGAGCATTTGCAACATTGGTCTGACTTGAACCGCCGTTTACACTTAAGCCGCCCTTGGAAGAACCGGTCTTCGCTCTTGCGTTTGCGGAGTAATTGTTATGAATATTTACATTGTTTGCATTTATATTGCCCCTGGTGCCGTCAATATAAGCTTGATAATCGCCGTTCGCGTTTGCATTTACGACGTTTACGCCTATGCTTACAAGAGCAAGACTTACATCGGGAGTATTTACCTCAGCTATAGCATTGGAGGTCGCATCCACCTTCACGTTTACATCGCCGCCGTTTACAGTGATGTCCGCGTTTTCGGTATAGGCATGAACCGTAGCGTTTGCAGTTGCGGTTGCGGTATTTGCAGCAACCTCTGCAAGAGTAACATTAGTAGCTATGTAATCTGCCGCGCTGCCAAGCTGTGCCAAAGCGCCGTCATTTCTATCCTTATTGAACTCGCTTATTACGCTTACGCTGCCTGCAGTTACGCTTGCATTTTCTATGAACGCCTTATGGACTGCATTGAGCTCAGAGGTAAGAGTGTTGGCTGCAATACTTACACCGCTGAAGGAAACTGCGTTTTGAGCTACGCCGGAATCGGCGGTCGCAGTGCCGATGTTCTGAACGTTCACAGCACCCGATGCGCTAGCACTGCCGCCGCCCTTGATGGAGGCTTCGGACTTGGTACCGACCTTGGCTTCTGCCACATTGGTTGTGAACCCATAGGCCTTTGCACCGAAGCCGCCGCTTGCCTGGGCGGTCCTTGCATCTGCCTTGGAGGTATAGGTATTGGTAACATCAATGCTCTTTACATCGATCACAGCGCCGGTGGTATCGATAAATGCCTGGAACTCGCCGTTTGCGTGCGCCTTGATCACGGTAACGCCCAGAGAAGCGTAACCGACACTAAGATCGGCTTCCCTGACCTTGGCAATCGCGATAGAAGCCGCATTGGAGATCACATCAAGATCCTTATTCTTAGCTTCAACGCTTGCGCCGGTCATCGAGGCTTCGTTCTTGGTATTGTTCTTAGCCTCGGCGGTGTTCACATTTGCGGAGATAAAGCTAAACTTTACTTTGCTCAGTTTATCAAACGCATTGCCGATAACAGCGTTTGCGCCTTCATTGGTGCCGTCGTTGAGATTGGCTTCAACCCTGACCTGAGCGTTTTTAATGGAAGCGTCATTTATATACGCCTTATTCTGTGCGGTAAGATCGGCAATGACCGAGGTGGTCGCTATCTCTACACCGCTTACATCCACGTTGGAGGTCGCGATGGTCGCATTGGAGGTCGCGGTACCGTCGGAGAGTACATCCACAGTGTCTGCGGTAACAACACCCTTGCCCTTGATACCTGCTTCACCCTTTGCGCCTGCGTCTGCGCTTGCCGCGTTCACGGAAACATCCGCAGCGGAGATGCCGAGGATACCCTGAGAGGTGGCTGCATTCGCCTTAGCGATAAAGGTGTTGGTCACATCAATATCGGATGCGGTAATGTTCTTGCCCGCGTTATCGATGAACGCCTTGAACTCACCGTTTGCGTTTGCCGTGGTCACGGTAACGCCGACTGAGATATAGCCCGCGCTTACAGTGGCTTCTTTTACCAGAGCGTCAGCATAGCTGTTGGCATTTGCATTGACAGTCATATTCTTGCCTGCAGCATTGACAGCCGTTCCGGTCATGGAAGCTTCGTTCTTGGAATCGTTATTGGCAACTGCGGTATTCACTGCAGCACCAACAAGGCTGATGCTTGCACTTGCACTTGCACTTGCATTCGCCATGCTGCCAAGCTCGGCCTTTGAGCCTTCCTTAACATTTGCATTGTCGTTGAGCAGAGCTTCAACGTTTACATTTGCGTTATTGATGGTAACGCCGTCGATCCTCGCCTTGTTGGATGCATCGAGCAGGGAAACGAGGATGTTTGCGGCAACGTTTGCCACACCTGCTGCCAATGCAGGAGCGTTCTGGGCTGCAAGGGAGATCGCAGTGCCGTCGGCCTTTGCGGTAACATTGTTGGCATTTATGGTGCCCATGCCTCTTATTGCAGCTTCGCCCACGCTGTCAGCATTGCTGACCGCAACGTTAGCGCCGATGCTTGCAATGTCGACGGATACGCCGCCCGCGCTGGGAGTAAGATCGGCGGTCGCATCTGCATTGTATACGGTTTCTACGTTTACATTGTTGGCCGAAATTTCGCTGCCCTCGGGCAGGTTCATGATCGCCTTAAACTCGCTCTGGCTGTAAGCAGTATTTACCATCACGCCCGCGGTGGTTGCACCGACGGATGCGTTAGCGGTCTTTGACAGAACATCCGCATTTCCGTAGCTGCCCACATTAACATTGCCGCTGCCGTTTATGGTCAGAGTCATGGGAGAAGCTTCCGCATAAGACTTGTTCCTGCCGTAAGCCACTGCCACGTTTGCGGTCACGGTGAGCATGCCGCCGCTGCCGGTGATCAGCTCGGCGGTGGAGCTTGCCGTTGTTTTATCCTTATTAAGATTGGAAATCACATTCAGGGAAGACGCGGTAACATTTGCATCTTTAAGCTGTGCCAGCTGCTCGCTCCTGAGCAGAGCCACTGCGAAGGAACCGGCTACGGAAATGCTGCCCGCGCTTACACCAACGATCTGAGCGTTTGCGGTAGCGTCACCGTTTGCGCCGATGTTCACAGCACCTTCTGCATTGAGGTTGCCGCTGCCCTTTACCACAGCGTTGTTCGCTGCGTTGTTATCGGAAACCGCTGCGTTGAGGTTCACTGCTACACCGCCGACTGCGCCCGCAACTGCGGTGGTATCGGCGCTTGCCTTATTCTTATCATATTCACGGCCTGCAAATACATCGATGTTATTACCCTTTACGGTAACGCCGGTGGTATCGATGAAGGCCTCGTTCTTGGAGTTGAGTCCGACATAGCTTATGGTAACGCCAACAGCTACACCGCCCGCAGTCGCGCTTGCCAGCACGGAATCCGCATCGGTGTCCATGTTTGCGTCCACATCTATATCGCCTGTGATTTGCACGTTGATCTTATTGATACCGGTCTTGGCATCGGTAAAGTTGAAGACCAGGAGGATGTTGCCGTTTACCGCAACGCCGCCTCCTGCTATGGAAGCAACATATGCGTTAGCATCGGTGGTAACATCGCTACGTACTTCAAGGGAACCTGCTTCGATGATGCCGAGCTGTGCTCCGACTGCGCCGGGAGATACGGTATCGGAAGGAGTGGTACCCGCGTAGGTCATAACATCGGTATCGAGCACGACGACCGCTGCGCTTACGCCAACGGCTACGCCGCCCGCTGCCATGCTGACCAGTATAGCATCCGCGGTGGTATAGACATCGGACTTAACGGATACATTGCCTGTGCTCTTTAAGCGAACGCCCTGACCGATGATGCTTTCGACCTTTGCACGGTTCACGACAACGGAGATAACGCCGTTGACCGCAACACCGCCCGCTGAAGCCGCACCGCCGATGGAAAGCGCGCCCGCATCGGCATCGGCAAGCACGTTCACATTGCCTACAGTGCCTTTGCCTGCATCCTGACCAATCTGAGCATTTCCGGTGATACCTGCGAAAGTCTCGCCGCTGACGGTCACGACCGATACAGTCGCAGCCACACCAACAAGACCGCCGCCCACGCTCAGAACGCCGGATATCACAGAAGGATAATTGCTGATAGCTTTTACGTTTACTTCGTTTGCTTTTACGACATTGCCCGCGATATAAGCCTGAGTATTGGAGATCAGGCTGGTGGTGCCGATCGCAACGCCAACGCCTGCATAGAGGCCAACGCCGGCGGACATTGAAACAGTGCGGATGGTCAGATCGCCAAAGCTGATATCATTCTTGCCAGCTTCTTCCTTTACACTGCTTTCGAGCAGATCATTCATGCCTTTGCCGGCTTCTACTGCGGTAGAACCGGATCTGGCTATTACGTTTACATCGCCCTGAGCGGAAAGGACTGCGCCATCATCAACATAGGCTACAACATTGCCGAAGATCACGGCAACAGCCATGCCAACGCCAACGCCGGCTGCGGAAGCACCAACGCCAACGGATGCGGTAACATGCTCTGCAACCACATTGTCATAAGCTGCAACATTGATATCGCCCAAAGAGGTAGTAACATTGGTGTAGTTTCCTATGAAAGCTGTGGTGGAATCGGCAGGATCATAGGAAGGACGATAGGAGCCGATGTTCGCCGCAGCATCACGGTCGGAATTGCTACCTATAGTAAGATCTGCGCCGGGCTCTTTACCGACAGTTTCCATAGAAGGCTTTCCGGTGTTGACAGTGGTCTCGTTGCCATTTTCATCCAGATACAGGAGATTGCCGTTTTCGTCCTTGCGCTGTTCCTCGAACTGCTCGTCAAATTCATCGCTCCTGTAATCGTTGGCGCCGTCATAGACCATTTCCATGGAGGGCGTGCCGGTAACAGTTGTAGTTTCGTTACCGTTTGCATCCAGATACAGAAGATTGCCGTCCTTATCCTTGCGCTGGACCTGATGACCGACCTGAGTATCGGATATCTTATTGCCGTCGGTTTCAAGATCGCTATTCAGAGTATCGCTGCTGTAGTAAGCACCGGCAATGGAAGGAGCGTTCTGCTTCATGCCGCGCTGATCTGTATCGCCGTTTTCATCCGTAGTACCTTTAAACAGTGCATTGGGATTGAAGTGTTCATAAAGAGCTGCATGAGAATCAGCATCCATCTTGCCGCCGACTATGGTGACCATAAGGGTCACGCCAACGCCTGCGGTGCCGCCTGCGCCAACGCTGCCCGCGTAGGTGCGCACTTCTCTGTCGGAAGTTGCGGTAACATCAACATCGCCGTTTGCGCTTACATCATAGTTATCGCCGATGCCTGCGGTTACGGTGTTCTTGGCAACGGTGACCATTGCGGTCACGCCAACGCCTGCGGTGGCGCCGACAGATGCGGAGACTGCCACAGCCACAAGCTTATAATTATCCTTTGCATTAACCTTGATGCTTGCCGCTTTGATCTCGCCGCGATCAAGCGCATCGGAATCTTCGATTATTGCCTGAGTGGTAAGCTTGGTAATGATAATATCCACGGTGCCGGATACACCAGCGGTGCCGCCGCCCGAGATACCCGCACCGTCTGCGGTCACGAATTCGTCGGAGATGGCTTCAACGGTAAGTACGCCTTTAGCATCGATGGAAGTTCCGGCTTTGACCTTTGCGATGGTCTCGCCGGTGAAGTAAGTGATAACAGCTACGCCGCCGACGCCGGTATTTCCGGATACGGCAACAGACGCTGCAACATTAACAAGATCGGAATCGCTTTCGGCTTTTACGCTTACGTTTCTGCCTGCGACAACATTGCCGCCGAGGGTAGCATATACTTCATCCTGGAACACGAGCGCATTGCCGCCGATACTGACCGCAGCGCTGCCGCCCGAAATGCCCGCAGTAACTGCGAGCAGGACCAGATCATCGACGCTCTTTGCGCTGACATCGACATCACCGGCTGCGCGGATATTTCCGCCGATAAGGGAAGCATTGACATCCTTATCAAAGATAAGGCTTACAACGGTCGCACCAACAGCTGCGCTGCCGCCCGAAACGGAAGCTGCGCCGCCGAAATTGATGGCAACGGTCTTATCATATGCTTCAACCGCTATGTCGCCTTCGCCATCGGAAGACTCTCCGTCCGCCTTTTCGTCGCCGTCTTTGTCGACGGTGCTTTCGGTGCCGGAAATGACATCGGTGTTTTCGCCAACGGATGCGGTCACCTTATTGGTTATGACCAGGGTATCAATAACGCCGGAGACTGCTGCACCGCCAGCGCTTACGCCTCCCGAAATGCCAAGCATCACATTGGTCTCGTTTGCAAACGCGTGAACGATAACGCCCCTGCGCTTGTCTTCCCTGTTGCGGGTCTTGATGCCGCCGTCTTCCTTGAGCGCTCTTGCATTAAGGCTGCCGTTTGCGCCAACGCTTGCGGTCACTACGTTATTGAGTACGGTGGTGATGGTGGTTGCTCCTACCGCTGCACTGCCGCCACTGAGGGATGCGTTTGCAGCTATGAGCGCAACAACATTATCCATATCAGCAGTTACGCCAATGGAATCGTAAGCATCGATATCCGCATTATCGCCGACAGTGGCTTCGGTCCTGCTGGAACCGACATTTACCTGAATATTGCCGGAAACCGCTGCGCTGCTTGCGGAAGCACCGCCCGCGACACTGACCATGATGGTCTTTTCATCGCCGTAAGCTTCGATTGTCACGGAATCGGTTTTGGATGAAAGAGCTGCGTAGTTTCCGATATTTACGCTGTTGTTTCTATTAAATACGTTTACAAGTATGGTCGCGCCGACCGCAGGATCCGCACTTCCCGCACCCGCCGCTGCCAGCAGGACGCTTACAAGCTTGGAATCGCCGTCAGCGAATATCTTAAGCGCGTTGTTTGCCTTGATGGTCATATTATCGCCGACAGTGGTAAGCGCCTTTGCATTGGTAACAAGTACGTTTACCGTACCCGCACCTGCCGCACCGGCTGCCGCTGCGGAAACGGAACCGAGGAGGCTCAGGAGCAGTTCGTCATTGGTCGCGCCAATGGTGACCGCACCGTTTACGCTCTCAATTGAAGTACCGCTGCCTACAGACGCCTTTGCAGCGTTGTCGGAAACGGTCACGGAAACAGTGCCGCCGGCAGCAACAGTGCCGCTGCCGCTGTTCTGCAAGGCAACACTCATAGAACCTAAGATAAGGTCGGAATTATTGCTTGCATGAACGTTTACATCATCAGATGCTTTAAGCTTTACGTTTTCGCCGATCTCGGCTTCGACCTTATTTTCGGAAACGATAACGTTCATGCTGCCGCCGATGGTCGCCTTTGCCTCATTGCCGGACAGAACCGCCGCAGCAGTGATCGCAAAGGTATCGTTTTCAGCCTCAGCAGTCACATTAACTTCACCATTTTTTACCTCAATACCCTTATAGGTATCTTTATCGGAGCCGTTGCCGATGGAAGCGACAACTTCGTCCTTTGCAACAATGGTAGCTACATTTACGCCAACGCCCGCGGTCGCGGAAGAAGCGGAGAGAGAGCCGCCGATAAGGCGTGCATTGTTGTGGCTGGAAGCGGTAACATTCATGTCACCGTCGATCAAAACAACATTGAGCCTGTCGCCAAGCACGGATTTGGTCTTGCTTTCATTGAACAGCATGGAGACAGAACCGGCAACCGCCGCCTTCTCCTGAGTGTTCATGTCATTGCCCGTCACAGTGCCCGCAACTGCCATAGCGTAGTAGTTCACGGTGCCGATGATGCTGGTCATCTGAAGGAGATCGGTAAGGTTTTCAGTCTTAAGGTTAGTTTGTATTGTATAACTATTATCTTTTTGCTGTTCGAGTACGATCATGCCCAGCTGATCATCGGTGGGACGTAAATAGTCCTTTTGATCCTTGGGAATGATTGTGATGATATCCTTCATTGCAACAGGAGAGCCAAAGTCGGAAATATTAACGGCTTCCTTCTTTGCATCTGCGGTGAATGCCTTGGCTTTTACTGTCACGTCGTCGCCGACTATAGTCATCACTTCGTTTTCAGCGTACAGCAAAGCAAACGATGCGCCAACGCCCACGGTCGAACCGCCGGAAATGGTAGCTGCCATCGCCGCAGCATTCAATTTGGATTTATCGTAGCTCTTTAAGGTTACATTGCCGTTTTGAGCGCTGAGGGTGGTATTATCCTTTACCTCTACCCTGCTTTCGCCCTGTGCGACCATGATCGCCAGCGCGCCTGCAGCAGCTGCCGCGCCGCCGCCCGAAGCCGCGCCAGCGACAGCCAGTGCGCCGTACTTGCCCCTGTATACGCCATCCATGTTCTGGGTAAGATCGGCATCAGCGTTGATATCGCCGCCGGTTGCGGTGAGGCTGCCGCCAAGCTCGGATACGGAGGAGTTCTGGTTTACGGATATGGCAACGCCGGCGCCCACGGTGCTGGAATTATCGGAAGTGGTTACCGCCGCGCCTGTTGCTATGGTAGCGAAATTGCCGTTGTTCTTGACCAGTGCATCAAAGCTTGCTGCTGAGAGAATGCCGCTGATTCTGGACAGTGCGTTGTGATCGGTGACATTCACGCCGACAGCTGCCGCTACCTGAACGGACTGAGGTTCCTGAGCGGTTGCGTCAAGATTGGTACCGTTCACTGCGCCGCCTACTGCGCCGCCAACATTTGAACCGTTGGCGCTGCCCGCTGCACCGTTTATATTATTTGTAAGGTTAGCTCCGGTGCTTGTATTGTTGTTTTGCTGGTTGAGAGCGGGAGTCTGAGCGCCGTTCTGAGTAAGAGCATTGGTAGACAGGGGATTTGCGTTGTTCTGGTTCTGAACATTGCCCTGTCCCTGCTGCTGGAGTCGGTTGTTTACCTTCTTATTGGTGGTATTGGTGTTGACGCTCGCCATGTTCTGAGCGCCCTTGATCTTATTGGTGTAGCGCTCCATGTCTGCGCCCATGGCAAGAGCCAGAGCGTTGGCGTCGTCATAGTTTTCGGTCTGAGCAAGTACTCTGACCTTACCCAAAACGCTGCCGTCTGCGTTCACGGATGCTTCAACTTCGCTCATCGCAAGGTTGAGGGCAACGGCTGCGCCTACAGCGGTCGCTTCGCCCACGGCAAAGCCGCTGGCGCCAGTCTTGGTCTCGCCCTGCTGCTTGGCAAATACGAACAGGTTTACCGTCTCGTTTTCCTTATCGGTTGCAACAGTATCGCCGCCGGTAAGGTTGATGCTGCTGTTGTTGTTTTCGCTGCCGATATATGCCTTTACATCGTTGTCAATAAGACCGACGGAAACAGATGCGTCGACCGAGATATCCTTGGCGGTGGTGTTGGGGATGACCACGCTGCCTACATTGGTGGAATTGTTCGCGTTGCTTCTTGCGATAGGATCGGTACCCGCAACGCTGATGGTCTCAAGGTTGTTCTGCTCTATTGCCTGAATGTCGATAGACCTTGCTGCAATGCTGCGTCCCGCGCCGATACCCGCATGCACGGTCATATCGGCAAACGCCATTGCGATCGCAGCGCCAACGCCGACGGTCTTGCCGGTCTGAGTGGTGTTGGTTGCCGCGTTGCCTGTGGGAGTTCTGGTTGCAGGAGCAGCAGAGGTGGAAGTACTGGTAGTGGTGCTGCCGGAATTGTTATTGCCGCTGCCGCCTGCGGGAGTCTGAGCGCCGTTCTGGCTTGCAGTGCTTCCGAGCAGAGCCGCCTTGTTCTTGTCACCGCTGCCCTTGTAGTCAAGGGAAGAAGTAGCGGTGGTATAAACGGTCTGCGCGCCGTCGGCGGTGATGATGATATCGCCTTCAGGTACATTAACAGTACCGCCGGAGAAATCGGAAACGATCGCCTTGGTAACGCCGTTTACAACCGACAGAGCAAGTGAACCCGCAACGCCGACATTGGAAGCGCCGACGCCGGAGACCGCAGTAGCGGAAATGCGGCTGCCGATGCCGTCCAGCTCATCGTTGCTGCCAAGTGCGGCTGCAAGAGCGAGGGTCGCGGTATCGATGATAGCCTGACGCTGCTTTTTATCCTTAATGTTGTTGGTGATCTCACTGATCAGATTCTGCCAGCCTTTATTTCCGAAGACATCCTGCAGGGTCATGCCCTGAGTAATATAATCGGAAACAAAGGAGATGACCGCGCCGATGAGTTCTTCATATTCTTCTGATGAAGGTGCTTCAACATCCTCACCGGTCAGCGCTGCTTCAATGCGCGCATAGATAATGTCGACCACGGTCTTAACATCATCGTTGGTGATGGTCATGCCGTATGCATCCTGAGCAAGATCGAGAACGAATTTGGTGATATCCTCACCTACATTTTCGCCTGTCGCAGCAGAGACTATCCTATTGACAAAAGTCTTCATCTGAACGACTTCAAGGATCTGCTTGATGAGCTTTTCAAGAAGCTTTTCTACATTATATTTACCGTCGGTCTCGTAAAGCTCGGCCTTTACGGTAAGGGACTTGCCTTCGATATACTTCGCGCCTACATATGCGATGTTCTCGTAATTTACGGTGTTGATCGCAACGCCAACGCCAACGCCGGTGGTGGAATTGGTGGCGGCGGAATTTGCGGAAATGATACCGTCGGTATCGTTCTTGGAATTTACAACAATGTCCTCGGTCGCGATAACGGTTATGCCGTCTGCGATGGAAGCCTTGGAGTTGTTCTCCTGAATGTTCACGACCATGCTTGCAGCAACCTGAACGCTGCCTTCGCTGGTCTGAGCCTTCTGACGGTTGGCGCTGAGGTTCTGAACATTAGTTGAATTTACATTGTTGGTATTTGCAAGACCTGCCATGTTAGCGGCAGCCTGAGTGTTCTGATCGGCGATCTTGTCAGCCTCTCCTTCGTTGAAGAGATTCTGCATCGCTTGACCTAGGTCGTCGTCATCCGCTTCTCCGTTCTGATTGGAACCGGAGTTTGATCCGGAGCCGGTATTTGAACCGTTAGACCCATTGGAATTATTTCCGGTATTGTTATTGCCGGTATTTGTATTGCTGTTGTTGTTTGTGTTGGTATTGCCGTTGCTGTTTGAGGGATTGGAAGGAGCGGCTGCGCTGTTCTGCGCGCCCGCTGCGCTTGCCTTGCCGTTTGCGGTGAGCCTTGAGATCGAAGAAGCTTTTGCATTGACCTTCTTGGCCCTTACGTTTCTTCCAAGGTTTGCATAAGCGCTGTCGCTGAGGACGTCGACGATGAATGCGCCGCCGACGCCAACGCCGGTGCCTGCTGCAGCCGCATCCGCCTTGATATTGCGGATGATGGAATTGGAAGCATTGATATTTACATTGTTTGCAAAGTTAAGTATGGGATCATCTGCCTTGGTGCCGGTGCTTGCGTTTACATACACGCCGGAAACATCCAGAGCCAGAACGGGAACGATCGAAGTGCCGCCCGAAGCGCCGGCCTTTGCAAAGCTCTTTTCATAGCCGGTGTAGGAAGCCTTAACATCCATTCCGCCAAGCTGCTTATCGGAATCCTTCATTATTATAGAGACCGAATCAGCTATGCTTGCGTTTACGTCAACGCCGATAACGCCTACCGCGATACCCGCGCCAACGCCAACGGAATCGTCCTTGTCGCCCATTTTGTTCAAAGTGCCGTTTGAGCCGGAACCTGCATTACCCACAGAGGGAGTGGGAGTGGTGGTCGATGCAGTCACAGCGGTGGTCGCGGAAGCGATGCCGCCTGCATCTGCTGCGGTCACGAAATTGCTCATCGCGACGGTAGAATCCATCTTGATGTTCGCGCCTTCCAGGAGGACGATCTTCTTTACGCCCTCGCCTATCTCGGCGTTATTCTTTGCGGTTGCTACATTTACCGTCAGAGCGCCTGCAAGACCGAGATCGGCTTTGGTGAAGCCCGCCTTGGATATGGCGGAGGAAGAAGCGTTTGCGGTCTTTGCAATAACCTCAATGCCGCCCGCCTCGATACCCTCGCCGCCAACGGACGCGATATACGCATTGTTTTCGTAATCGGTCACGGAAACCGCAACGCCTACGCCCAAAGCGGTGGAGGTATTCTTGATGGTACCCTGAGCAAGATTCTTATTGGTGGTGGTGCTCCAGGTGATGACCGCCTGATCGGTGATGTTGGCGCCCGCAGGAACCACGATCTGGCAGGTGTAGGTCATTGTCTGCTCGTTGAAGGTAATGTTCTTGATGTAGATGGGGGTGGAACCGTTGAAGCGCAGAGTGTTCTTCTGCATATACTTCTGGGCGGTGCCGGTCTTAAGCCCGCTCATATTGATGGTGAGAGTAAGGGTCTCGCCAACGTTTACAGGATTAGCGGAATTGCTGGGAGTATGGTCAAGAATATTTGTGGTAGCAGTATCGTTGTCATACAGCACGGTCTGAGTGCCGGCTGCATCCGTGCGGATGATCTGAGCCTTGCCCGATACCGCGCCCGTGGGGCTTATGGCAAGACGGGTGGACTGACCTGCGTAATCCACGTTCACGGTGATATTGCCTGTAACTCTTGCAGCGGGAATGAGGAATATCTTGTTGCCCTGAGCATCGGTACCGACCTGCTGAGCTACAACACTTTCGGGTGCGGGAGCACCTGCTGCCGCACTGCCAACGGTGAAGCTTACGGAAGGAGTGTAACCCGCGTTGGGCTTGACCTTCACATACAGGTCTCCATTCTTGTCTACATAGTAGGCGGAGCCCGTGGAAGCTGCGCTTTCGGTCACGATAGCGGAGCCCATAGAGGGGTTGGAGTTGTTGATGGTTACGGTGAGTTCCTTAGGTACGAATACCGCGTTCACGGTATCGGCATTTCCTGCGGTCCAGGTCTGGCCGACAGCCAGCGTATAAACTGTATAACCGTCAGTACGCATTTCGGTCTTAGCGTTATCTATGGTAACATAAATCTTCTGGGGAGTTCCGGTAGGACCGCTTACGGTAATGAAGTACTTGGTGGTTGCGGTTGCACCTGTGCCGGTGGTCTCGCTCTGAAGGACATAGCCGGGAAGCGCCCAGACTTCAAAATTAACATTTGCAAGAGGCTGGGGATTGCCGGTGATCATCACGGTGCCGTTGTTCATGGTGGGCACGGTGACCACGCCGTAGCTGCCGCCGCCGACGGTAGTATCCTTGGGACCTGTGGTATTAAGACCGCTGGCGTTGCCTGTGGTACCCGCGCTGGTGCGCTTTACGGGGGAACCGTCCGCAAGGGTCTCGGTGATCATGGAACCGCTTGCGTAAACGGAAAGATCTCCGAGTGCACTCACAGTGCCGGTGGTGTTGATATAAGCTTCGTTCTTGGTACCGGAATAGGTCACTGCAAGAGCGCCGACCATCTGCATGGAGTTGGTGGTGTTCTGTCCGTTGCTTGCGCCCGCGGTGCCCTGATTTACTACATTGTTTACAGAAGTATTGGGGTTGTTCTTGCCGGTGAGCTTGTTAGCAATATTGCTAAGAGCGTTGGTCTGTCTGGGCTTCTGAGCGGCAGCACCTGCGCCGGGGGTAGTACCTGCGCCCCTGTTCATGTTTGCGGTCACCTGATTGAACAGGGATTCGATCTTGATCATGAGCTGATCAAGGGTCATGGACTGACCGCCCTCGTTGGGATTGGAGGTGGCTTCGTTTACAACATGAGTATGAGCTAAGGATCTGACAGAAAGGTCTGCTCCGGTGCTTACGGAAGCTTTATCCCTAATAGCTGCAAATACATCCTGATCCACAACGGACACTGCGAAGAAGCCGCCGGACTTGCCAACATCAAGAGTATTGGATTTCTGATGGGGAGTATTGGAAGTATCGGTACCGGGATCAGCCTGAGTGGTGCCGTAGCTGAGCTGGGGCATGGTGGTGGTACCGGTGGAGATGGTGCGGGTCTGAACGGTGCCGTATGCGTTCGCATAAAGGCCGCCCGCCGCGGTAATTTTTGCGTTTTCGTTTATATCCACATAAGCCTTGTTATCGACCACGGAGACCGAAAGGGTGAAGGGAAGTCTGCCGGATCTGGCTTCGGTGGTAAGTTCGACCTGGGAATCGGCCTTTAAGGTTACGCCGCCCTTGGTCGTTTCTATATTGCCTTCAATGTTTACGCCCGCTTCGGATACTACAACGCCGACCGCAAGAGGCAGGCCGAAGCTTGCCAGCGCGGAGTTGGTCGCGTCGGTATCGACGAAGGAAACGGATGCTGCTCTGACAGCTGCTGCGGTAATTCTACCTATTATATTTATCAGCGCGCTGCCGGTCTTGACTGCTACGAAGTTGAGGTTGGAAGCAGAGTTCATCTGCTCCATAGCGTTGGACTTCTCCTGCTCGCTCATCTGTGCGTAGCCGGGGATGATGTCTTCAAGGGAAGGGATGAGACCCTGGGTCTGCTTGCTGGAGACCGAAATGTCCACAGCGTCGGTCGATTTGATGGAACCGTTCTGAGTAATGGTCACTGCTGCATCGCTTACTATATCAAACAGGCTTGCTTCGATGGCGATGGACTCGTCATCGTCCTGGAGGTCATTTTCCATAAGGGTCAGTTTGTGGCTGTCGGTGTTTTCAAGAATAAGGAGAACGTTTCTGCCGTAAACATCGCCGTCAATCTTGATGCTGCCGGCTTCGTTCATGCCGCTGTCGGAAGCGGAAAGAACGAGGTTCACGTTCGCCACGTTGACATCGCCGACGGTGAGATCATTGCCCTTGATGTAAACATTGGTGAGGAAGGTATCCTCGCCGCTGAGGTTTTCAAAGGATGAGCCGTTTGCATAATCCTTGATAACATAGTCGGTGAAGGACTTAAACTGCTCGCCTGCCATCTGAGCTGCGGTCTTCTCAACAGTGACCTTGCCCTTGAGGATATCGGTCACGGTATCGATGTTTATCAGCTTGGCCTTGAGCTGAGCGTAGAGCTCGGAGAGGTTCAGCGCATCGTTCAGGACGGAGACTTCGGCGTTTGCATTCATGTAGATTTCTACATTGCCCTTTTCGTCAGTACCTGTGGTCAGACGGTTGTCGCCGCTTTCCATGTAGCTGTTGCCGACCTTGCCGGTCAGGTGCAGCCTGTCGAACTCGCTGTCGCTCTTGACATAATTTCCGTCATCGTCCATATAGCCGCCGACATAAGTTACGTCAACGCCCCTGAAGGTGGAGAACGCCAGAGTCGTATCGACGTTCACAAGGTCGTCGTCGCCGCCGCCGATGACGGTCACCTCGGTCTGAGGAAGCACTCTGTCACCGGAAGAGGTCGTGGTCGCCTGGGAAAGCTCGGTCGCTGCGGTGTAGATGCAGTTGAGCAGAGGCTGGAGAACAGTGGTGGAAATGCTGTCAAGCTCCATGCCGCCTTCAAGGGTCACGGTATCTGCGCCCTCACCTGCATCGATGGTGACCTTGCTTGCGGAAAGGTCGACCTTCACGATAACGGAGGTAGCAGTGGAAGAACCGGTGCCGCCGGTAGTATTGCCGCCGGAATTGGTATCGCCGGGAAGGATTATCTGAGTGGAGTTGGTGATCTTGAACTCCAGCTCATCGTCGCCTTCGCCAAGGCTGATCTCAACTTCGGTCCTTGTGTCGGTATAATCTACGATAACTTTATTATCATTGGTGACAGCATGTGCTGTTTCATTTATCGCGGTGGTTATTCCATTCTGCACAAGAGTCTGCACATCGCCTATAAGATTGCCCTGATTGTCGTTCAGGTTTTCGAGTCCCGGTTTACCCGTATCGATGGTATAGCTGGGAGTCTGAGTGAAATCAAGGTCTATCTTATCGCTGCCCGCACCGGAATCGACCACGATGCTTTCGGCAACGTCTGTGAGGTTTATCTCAACATCATCGTCAAGCGCCGTGCCGTAGTATGCGAAGCTGTCTGCATCCTTAACCCTTATCTCGTTGCTGTCGAGCTCACGGGTGAGGTTTTTGGTTTCATTGGTTGTTGCAGTGCTTGAGCTCGCTTCCTGAGCCTCGGTCTTTTCGCGTTCCTTCATGGTGAGGTAAATGCCGGCAAGGAGAAGGTTTACATCCTCAACGGTTATGCCGCCCTCTACCTGAACGCCGCCTGCCGAGTTGGAATGGACGATAGGCTTATCATCTTCATCAAAATCAACTTCGCCGGCATCATTGGGAACAAATGCATCCGAAGCAATGATGTTCACTATCAGCTGCTCGGTCTGTTCCTCGTCGCCTACAGTCTCGTTGGAACCGTTCGTGCCGCTTTGGGTACCGCTGTTGTTGATATCCGCTGCTGCGTTGGCCTTTGAAGCGGTGATGGTGATGCCGCCGGTATAAACGCCGTTGTTTACAACGATGGTGATACCGTCGCTTCCGCCGGCGCCGACCTTCTTGCCCGCAGTGAGTGCTGCATCTATCGCCTGCTGAATGGCGTTGGATGATGCGTTGTTGCGGTAAACGGTGGTCTCATATCCGGCAACATATGCCGAACCTTCGGGAATCTCATATTCCTGAGCGGAGGGAGCGGAAGAAGCCGCAGGGGCTGAGGCAGCGCCCGCTTGAACAGTTCTCGCACCCGGAGAAACAGCGCCAAGCACCGACCCGGTGTCAGAACCCTCTTCCGGACCAATGCTTCTTGAATTGCTGTTATTAAGTTCATTCGAGCTCTGATCACCGTCATCGCTCAAATCATCGGATTTATTCTGATTATCGGAGTTATCCTGATTATCGGAATTATCCTGATTGTTGGACTGATTTTGATCGTCCTGGCCTTCTTCTGCCTCGGATCCTTCCTGGCTTTCATCAGGCTGTGGGGTTTGGTTCCCATCGCCTGTATTTTGTCCGTAAGATCCACTCTGAGGAACATCTCCTTCAGTTCCCTGGGCAAAGGCGCAGACAGGCAGCAGCAAAACAAGCATCAGCGCTATAAGCGTTAATGCAAGCCTTTTGCTCAGCCCTTTGCTCTTGGCTATCAAGTGATCACCTCTTCTCGCTTGGTAGGTATTTTGTTTCATGCTCATTCGTTATCGGAATTTTCCGTATTTTCGTCGTTCTTAGTGCTTATCACTATTTCAGACCGAGGTCTGTTTTCCAGTCCCGCAGCCTCAAGTTCTGCCAGTAAATCTGCCGCCTGAGCCGATATCTCGGGATCAAGATCGGCGCCATTGTAAACTTCGGTTTGTTTTAGGTCGTCCAGAGCTTTTTGATAATCGTACTCCTCTATCATCAGCCCGCAAACGCCTCTGCTGTAATAACTCAGCTGCATCATGCTGTTTCCGTCGATGGCCTTGGTGAAGCTTTCAACAGCCTTTTCATATTCTTCTTGGGCCATATTGCAGATACCAAGATAATAATATGCATCTAATTTGCTTTCATCCAACTGAATCGCCGTTTCCATATGCTCTTTGGCGATTTGATAATTCTCGAGCTGTATCCCGGTCAGTGCATATAGATAATTCATCTCTGCCATATCAACGCCCTCGCCTTGAGAATCAAGGATCAGAAGGTATTGCTCGCCCGCCGCTTCATATTCTTCCTTGGCAAACAGGGTCTGCGCCAGCAGAGCACGTATCTGAAGATCGTCCTTCGCCTTTGCTAGATAATTGTTCAGATCCTCTTCAAGAAGATCAAGGTCGTCATATCCCGCGTGGATCTGGGCAAGTATCAGATAAACTTCCTTCTGTTCAGGGTCGGCTTGAAGCACGGCGTTCAGCGTGCCTTCCGCCTTGTCAAACCTCTGGGTCAAAACTTCAAGGCAGCCCTTTTTCATCAGAATATCTATCCACAATTCATCGGTCTGGTTATCGTCAAACAATTCGATGCATTTTTCAATGCTGAACAGCGCTTCTTCGTATTTCTCCTCGGCTATCTGAGTTCCCGCAAGCCTGTAATAATCCTCGATATTCATCGGCTCAGGCAAGGTCCGCAGCTTTTCGCCCAATCGCTCAAGCAGCTCGGCGCTTACATACTCGGTATTTTCCACCAGATAGTTGGTTGCCGCTTCATGCGCCTGAGCGGTCTGAATTTTTACCGCAACCAAAGCGTTTACACCCAGCGAAACTATCAAAGCAAGCGATAATACGCAAGCTGTGATCCGTACCCACAAGCGCTTTGTGGGCCCTGCTTTTATGACCTCACTCATGAGCACTCACCTCTTTTATATTCACATTTATGCTATATACTCGTCTTAAATAACATTACCCCTATGATATATAGAATTATACCACAAACCCAAATTGCAGAAAAGCACTTTACAAAAACATAACAAGAATTTACAAAGCAAGCCTGATCTTCTCATGAAAATCAGGCTTTATCGGCTTTTTTATTCTTTAGCATACATTATAATTCTTGCTTTTGGACAAATTTACCTCTCAAGCTTTGCCAAAGCTCTCAGCTCTTCCATGACCGCGTTTTCTCCCCTGCCGAAATATTCATGGAGCGAATGATACTTTGCAAACAATTCGTTATATATGGAGCAATTTCTTTCGTTTGGAATATACTCAATATACTCTTTGCTGCCCATACGGGATACAGCTTCATTCAGACATCCGTCATACGCCGCAGCGCCCAAAATTGCCGAACCCAGCGCGGGTATCTGTGTTAAGACAGATACCTTTATCGGCTTTTTGAGCACATCTGCATATATCTGCATCAAAAGCGGATTCTTTTCAGCAACTCCGCCTGAGGCGAAGATTTCTTTTATTTCCACTCCCGTCTCTTCAAAGGCGTTCACGATCTCCTTTGCTCCAAATGCCGTCGCTTCAATGAGAGCGCGGTATATATGCTCGGGCTTTGTGTTGATGGTAAGCCCAAGTATCATACCCGAAAGGGCGCTGTTTGCCAGCCTTGAACGGTTGCCGTTGAACCATTCAAGCGCTATCAGCCCGCTTTCACCTGCATTAAGCTTTGAAGCAAGCTCTGTTAAATACTGCTGAACGGATATCCCTCTTTTTTGAGCTTCCTTTTCATACTTTTCCGGAACAGAGTTGTTTGAGTACCATGCAAAAACATCTCCGACACTTGCCTGACCCGAGGCGTATGTCCAAAGCCCCTTATACATAGTATCCTTAATGCAGGCGGTAACACCTTCGACTTCTCTTTTCTCATCGCTTACAAGTATAAACCCGGAAGAAGTCCCTATTATCATCATAAGCGTTCCGCTTTTTGTGATCCCAAGCCCCGGCATCGCAGCGTATGCATCCATCTGAAAGGAAGAAACCGCGATACCACTTTTTAGCCCAAGCTTTTTTGCCATATCGCAAGAGAGCGTTCCCGCCTTTTCTCCGGGCATATAAATGCCGGCACCTTCCATATTCGCAGGAAGCTTACCCTTTATTTCATCTGCAAATTCAGGGTTGATCGCCTCAAGAAACTCAGGCGCAGGATATCCTCCATCACTTTTCCAGAACGATTTGGCCGCAAGGCAGGAAGAGCTCAGAGTAGGCTTCCCGCAAAGAACCGATACGATATAATCGCCCGCCTCCATGAACCTGTCGGATGCATCGAATACTTCCCTGTCCTGTATAAACGCAGCGTAGGTCTTTACCAAAAGATTTTCGGGCGAAACCTTTCCGCCGTACATGGAAAGATACTCCCGCCCCATTTTTCGGCATACACGGTCTATCTCGCCTGCTTGATAAAAGTCGGAGTGATCCTTCCACATCTTCACCCATGCATGCGGGTTGTCCGAAAATTTTTCGTTAAAGCAAAGCGGGACAAAGTCTTTATCGATCGGCAAAACCGTGCTCGAGGTAAAATCGATGCCGATGGAAACCACCTTTTCTGCCTCTATGCCTGATCCCGCCATCATATCTTTTACGATATACTCCAGCGCGTCAAGGTAATCCTTGGGATGCTGAAGACATGCGTTTTCATATACTTTTGTCCCGTCGGGCAAAGTATCCGCCATCACACCATGGGGATATTCCATCATAGCCTCAGCTATTATCCGACCGTCGCTGATATCGGCAAGAACGCCCCTTGCAGACAGCGAGCCGAAATCTATGCCTATCGAAAAAAACTCATTATTCCTGTATTCTTTCATATATTTTTCCGCTCTGAGTGTTGATCAGCAGCCTGCCGGAAAAGAACCCGCAGCACTCTACCTCGTCATCTAAAAACTGCGTATCACTCAAGTCCTCCGATAACACAAACTCTTTGCGCTCAAGATCGACAGCTCTAAGCGCATTTGGGTGTTCAGCATTCCCGCAGCCAAATGTGTACCAAAGTATGTTTTTATATATCGTGCCGCCTTGGGTGAAATACACGTCAAAAGGCAGCAAAAACTGATCTATAATGTCTTTCGAGCAAAGGGTAACATCCCCGCGCCCGGGATCGGGAAGCCGGAATTTTGTCACAATATATCGATTATCCGCGCCTGAAAAGCCTTTCCTCGTGCGCTGTCTTGCCGAAAACAGATAAAGGAACCCATTTTCGCCGTCGGGAAGATACGCAGGCCAGCCCCATCCGGGAGTTTCAAATTAAGTACTTTCTATTCCGTCGTTCTTATAATATATCCTCTGAACAGTCTTTGCGGAAAACTCTCCGTTTTTCTCATAAATCTGCTCCACCGCACAATAGGAGATAAAGCCTTTCTCGTCCGTTTCCCCGCTGTTGCCTGCGGTCACATAGAGCAAGGGGAAGCGCTCACCTTCTATTTTTTGCCCAAACACGCAATCGTTTGCATGATTTACATATCTTTTATCGCAGCCTGCGTCATACGAGCCAAGCCTGAACGCACCGAGCGGAGCGCTCTTTTTCGTTTCAAGGTCATAAACGGCTGCTATTCCAGTATGGAAAAGCACTACTCCGTATTTCTCATAAACGGAAAACCCCTGTACGCTTTGTCTTTTTCCGCAAATGCTCTCGGTGGGGTTTTCAAACTCCATAAAAAGCTTATACACTCAAAAGCACCCCTTGTTCGCATAGCAGCTTTCTGAGCTTTTCGGTATCCAGCCTGCGCACATCCGCGCCATCCTTTACAGCAAGCGCCGCGGCGGCTCCCGCTGCCTGTCCAAGGCCCATGCAGGGCGGCATAACTCTTATCGCACCCGCAGCTTCACTTGTTGCCGAAACGCATCTGCCCGCAACAAGAAGATTGGACAGATTCTCGGGCACAAGGCATCCGTAGGGCACGCCATAATACTTGCCTTCGGGAATGGCTATATATTCATTGCTCTTTGGTCCGAATTTTCCGTGGACATCCACTGAATTTGCGGCAAGCAAAACGGAATCATCGGGCACGCGGCATTCAAGGATATCGTCTATGGTAAGCGTCTTTATGCCGTGGATATGCCTTGTTTCCCTAATGCCCAGGGTGCTTCCGCTCTGCAAAAGCTTTGCATTTTCACATCCGGGAACGTATTTTTTAAGAAAATCGAATATGATCTTCACCTGCTCGCGGCCTTCCATCTCGCCAAAGGTAAGGCTTTGCGACTTTGTGCCGTCAACGCCCATTATCCTTGAAGTGTTGATGCTCCATTCGTCCTCATCAACGCCCCTGAAAATACCAATAGATACCCTGTCAAGGTCCCAATCGCCGTTTTCTCTCGCCTTGGACACCCACCAATGGAGCGACCTGTAGTTCACGCCGTCTTTTCGGTAAAAATTATCAAGGTTCGCTTCTATATCCTCGTCTATCTTCTTGCTGTCAACATTGCCGATCCTGAAGAACATAGTTGCGGGCTGAATCCTGCCGCTGCCGTTTCCGAGGGTAAAAGGTACGCCCGCACTGGCAGCGCAATCGCCGTCGCCCGAACAATCCACGATATACTTTGCTTCTATTGCAAGAAGGCCTTCCTTTTTGTTTACGATGACCTTATCCACCCTGCCGCCGTCAGTTACTGCGTCCACAAAAGATGTATGATATAGCACTTCAACGCCCGCTTCTTTGAGCATCCTGTCAGCCAGAAGCTTTAGCCCTTCAGCCTTAAACGGGGTCACATGCTTATGCCCTATCGTGATATACGATGTAAAAGCTGTGGCAGTCTCGACCTTTGAAGGATGAATCGCGTCGCCGCTTTTAACCAGCCTGTTTACTATTTCCTCAAAAATGCCCCTGATGAGCATAATATCTCCGCCGCTGTCGTAGCAGGTCATAAACGGAGCAACAAGACCGGCAGTCGCCATGCCGCCGCAGTATCCGTTTTGCTCGATAAGCAGGGTATTTGCTCCCGCTCTTGCCGATGCTATCGCTGCGCAAAGCCCGGAGGGACCTCCGCCTATTATGAGAACATCGGCTTTTTTGACTTCCATATCCTTTATATAGCGCATGAAACTCACACTTCCGATCTTTGATTGATTTAATCATTATGGCTTTATTATAACATAATTCCAAACCCTCGCAAGGAAAAAAATAAAGCTCTCGAAAACGAAAGCTTTATCATGATCATTTACTTGAACCTTTGCGCATAGCCGCATCTTTGGCAGAGCTGCTCGTATGCGCATCGCTTATCAAACCCGTCCGCTATGGCACGGGCTCTCTTGGATGAAAGGATATCCGATAAATCTTCTTCAAAAACATTGCCCAGCGATATCACGCCTTCGCTGTCCATGCAGCAGGGAATGACGCTCCCGTCGCAAAGGATGCCGAAATGGTCTCTCAGACCGTAGCAGAAAACATCGTCGCCCTGAACATCCGCTGCCATATCGGGCCATTCAAAGCGCTCACCCCATTCCAGATGAAGCTTATCATGTATCCTTATGCCCCTTGTGTTTTTTATCCACTCGCCTGCGATAAGTTTTTTGAGCATATCATAGGCAGAATCGTTCCTTCCGCCGTCAAAACCTCGGTTCCAAAGCCTCAATACAACGATTATACCCGCGTTTGAAGCCTTTTGAGCAAATTCGATAACGGAACCGATATACTTATCATACATTTCATCGCTGCCCTCTTCAAAGCTGTGCAGCGAGATGTTCACCTTGTAAACGCCTGAAGATATCAGCTCATCCCCGCGTTTTCCAAGGAGCGTTCCGTTTGTGGTAACTACCGACTTGAAGCCTCTTTCTCCCGCCAGCTTAATAAATGACGGAAGAAGCGGATGAGTCAGCGGCTCGCCCATTACGTGATAATAAATATACCTTGTTTTTCCCTCAAGCGACAAAAGCACGCGCTCAAACTCATATTCGCTCATCCGTTTAGGCTCTCTTTTGTGCCCATGGCAGAACGAACAGCTCATATTGCAGATATTCGTGATCTCAACATAAACCCGCGAATACATTTCCCTCACCGCATTTCAGTATGTATTATCGGGCGTTTCCTTTCTTATAAGCATTACGGGACCTTCAAGACCCGATACAAGGTTTTCGCCCTCTCTGCGTATGTTATCCTCGTTCCAGTACCTGTTCCAGCCAAGCGCAGCGCCCTCGTCGACCAGCATGAACTGCCTTTCGACCGCAGCGGAATTTGAAACTATGATCACAAAATCATTTTCGCCTTCTTTTATAAGGTCGGTGACATCAAGCCTGTAAGGCTCCCAGACACGGTCTCCCGCGTGCTTCCCGTTCACCCAAACCTCCGCCTGGAAGGAAACCCTGCCCAGATCGAGCAGGTATCTCCCCTGCTTTTTGTTCACATTCAGCCTGTTGCGATATCTTGCAAAGCCCGAATACCACTCAAGCCCGTAAAGCCGCCAATCGCAAAGGCTGTCTCTGAAAGCAGATACGCATACGCGCACATTTTCGCTTAGACCGTCCGCTGCGCTTTCTGCATTAAGTACTATCTGCAGCTGATGGGTAAGCCCGTTATTCTTTATCCTGCAAGCGCCGTTTTCCCAAACCGGCTCAATGCCGTCCACAGTGATCCTGATATCGCTGCCCGAAACTTTTGGATAATATATACTTTTAGTTCCGGCAGGCAAAATAATGCTGTATGAGACAAGCTGAGGATATGTTATATTTTCTCCGAACAGCGGCAAATCGCCCCAGGGCAGCATCGGCGGGCAGCCGCGATTCCAGCTTTGGGTCCATCTTATATCGTTATCACCAAAGGATTGGGAATCAGTGGAATGTGCAAGGTATATCTCAGGTCTGTAATCGATTTTTTCCCAGCCTTCGATATAATTATCGTTTGCTTCCCATGTTTCATCCGTTATGAGCGTAAAAATTTTATCGCCCATGGTGATCTTTGCCTGCGCCAGAAGGGATATCATCTCCTCAGGGCGCAGAGCATCAACCGACAGAAGGTTGAAATGCTCCATCGGGGTATTGTTTGTGACCTTCACGGCGATAAGGTTTTCACCCGCGCGCAAATGATCCCTTATATCAATATCCAAAGGCTTCCTTGCCTCTTTCGACTCCGCAATTCTTTTCCCGTTTATCCAAAGCGTCCATTCGTTTACAGATGCAATGCACATCACAGCCTTATCCGGAGAAGCCTCAAGCTCGAACCTGCGGCGCAGATACAGCTCTTTTTTCATGGAGCTGTCCGTCCAGTCAAACCTGCGGGTGATCCAGTTTGCATCCCAAAGGCTAAGGTGCCGCCCGACATTTCCCTTTTCGGATGCTGTATTCTTTATCCTTATCCGCCTTGAATCCGGATGCAGCTTTGAAGAAAACGCTGCGATGGGTATCTCAAGCTCGCATTCATCGATTTCAGGCTGCTTGCTTCCCGAAATTTCTTTTCCTATGGGCAAAAATTCCCATTTGCCCATAACGGAAAGCTCTTCGCGGATAATTTCTTCATTAAAGGGCAGATGCTCTTCACTTGGATAAACTATCAGCCAGCAGGCTTCGTCGGGTTCAAGAGAAAGCTCTGCCTCGGTCCCGTTTCCGGTGATCTTATATGAAACGCTGCTTAGGCATCCATCCTCGGGGCTAATCCGTCTTACCGCGCCTTTTTCCCTCAGCATAAGCTTTATGCTGCGCGCTCTTTTGGCTGAGCTTGCGATGAAATATACTTCCTTATCCTCGATCTTCCTGTGGTTTACATAAAGGTTATCGCGCGCACCCGATATGACCTTTACATCGGGCATAAACATCTTTTCAATTACAGAGGGCAGATCCTCGGTCTTCACCGCAGCTTTATCGCTTTCATCGCCGCAGGCATAGTAAACTACCCTGCCGCCCGATCGTTCAAACTCTTCAAGCTTTGTTCTTAAAGCATAGGAGGGCTCCATTACATCGGGGCAAAGTATCACCCTGAATTTCTGCACGCCCGCAAGCAGCCTTCCGTCCTCGATCCTTGATAAAAGAATGCTTTCTTCGTCTATCATATCCACATCGATCTGATTTTCGATAAGAGCATTCATGGCTCCGTTCCATGCCTCATCCAGCCTCATACCGTTTTTAGTGGGTGCGGCAAAGACGGTCTCCTTCTGCATCTCGTCAATGGGATAATAAAGCCCCACATCGACTATGGGCTCGCCCAATGAATTCATATAGCAGATCCTTCCCATATAATCTGCCATATGCTTAAAATATCTCCAGTAGGGATTCTGGAAAAAGAAGCTTGCGGGCCAGTCGGCCTGTTCGCCCTGACTTACACACTGAGAATAAAACCCGTGCAGGGTTATCATATTGATGCCCATTGCGCCCAGAGTGTTCACCCCGCGCTTATACTGCTGAAGCGAGCAGCCCCAGCCCGCGCCGCCGAAGGCTTCCGACATCATGCGCTTTTTCCCATAAGCACGCCCGACAGATACGGCAAATTTGGGTTCCCTATAGGTGATCTTTCTCGGGAAACGATACCTGTAATCGTGGCAATCCGCGCCGGGAATATCAAGATGGCGCATATTGTTGAAAAACTGTCCCTGACGACCCGGGTGCTGGCTGAAATGCTCCTCTATATGCCCCGTCAGCTCAAGAGAATTCTCCCTGCACCATTTGGATATCTGAACGAAGAACGCTTCCTCATAAAGCTGAGATACCACGGTAAAGTAATCATTCCTGATCCTTCGCTCTTCCTCGCCGTCTTCTGTGAGAGCATAGAGATGCGGAATAATATCATACCCCATGCGGTTTTTGAACTCGTCGGCAAAACGCCAAGTCCATGGCATTTTCGCTATCATGAATATCTCATCGAAAAAGATACCGGGGACTACGTTTCCGAAAAATTCGCCAAAGCGCTTTTTGTATTCCTCATGGGTATATGAAATAAACTCCTTTATCGTATCCGGATTGAGATAATCGACAAACCTTTGAGAATATTCGTAATAAAAGGCGGTTATACCGCCCTGTACAGAAGCTTCATCGTAAATAAGCTGCCATTTTCCGTCTTTTACAAAAAACGCAGCCACCAGGCTTTTATCCTTCCTGTCCAAACAGAACTCATCAAATGAAGTATATCTTTTGGCAGAAAGATATTTTGCCATATTGCATTCACCCTTTGAAAGGGTACGCGACCACTTTTGATACCCATACTGGAAGGTGCTGCCCGCAGTTCCGCTGGGCCATGCGTATTCATCATACAGCCAAGGATAAAAGCCTATCTTTTTTCCCTCGTCGATGCAGGCTGCAACGGCTTTCCACCAGTCTTCCTCAAGATACTGCGTTTTCAAATACGCTCTGGCATGCATAAAAGCGTTGTGCACACCCTGTTCAGCCATCATATTTATCTGTCTGCGCATCTCATCCGGCTTCAATTCGTCGTACCAAAACCAGAACGCGGCAGGGCTGAACTGTTTGGGCGGCTGCTTAATAACATCTAAAAAGCTCATTGAATACGCTCCTTTTTACAGCTGCTGTCTGTATAATGGGTTGTATGTAAGTATTATAACTGATTTTTTCCAAAAGAATCAAGGGGCATATCATATATGCCCCATTTAGATATAATCAAAGGTCATTCTAAACTGTCGTAACAGATCTCCGGGTATATTATTATCGGTTTCTTTTTTGCTCGCGCATATCCCAGCGTTTTCGCTGCACCGCCCCAATCATGTGTTACATATGCAATAACAACATCAGCCTGTGCTACCATCCACTCATTTCGCCTTGAAATGGCATAACGCGGCGGAACAGATTCCAACGGAGGAAACAAAGTATGATCAAATCCATCTTCATCATACTTTTTATTCAGATACGGAATGACAAGAACAGCTTTAGCACTTGGATTCAGATTAAGTTTGTTTTTTACAACATAGGCTGCAAGATGGTCAAAACCACCGTAACCACCAAGATAGAAAGACACGTCCTCCTCATATATAAATTGTTCCAATACATCATCCAGCCACGCCCTGACGTTTTCAGGGTTTGCAACACTGCTGTGTCCGCAGAATGTAATTATCATTTCCACACCCCCTGTACGACGTATAGTTTAGCACAAAAAAGCGCAATAGTACAGGTGCAGGGACTATTAGTACAGCTATCGTTCCTATAATAATTTTAGTAAAGCAGCAGGGACGGTGGTGGAAATGAAACTGAACGAAGCGATCAGCAAAAGGCTGACCGAATTGCTTCAAGAGCATGGTATGACACAGTATCAGCTCTACATAAAAAGCGGTGTACCGAAATCCACCATCGGCAATGTAGTAAACTGCTCTTATGATTCCGTAAAACTCCGCATCATCCATGAACTGTGCCAAGGATTTGGTATCAGTATCACCGAATTTTTTGCTTCTCCCCTGTTTTACGAGGATAATCTGGAACCGTAAAGGTATTCAAAAGTATAGCTAAACTTCCAGCACATCCGGATCAAACTCAAGCGCTTCCATCACATCATACGGGTTATTGATATTTCCGATCCCAAGCCTTGCATATCTCTTTACAAGCTCACATCTTTCCTTTGATACCTTCGCCTTATCAGCCAGCCATGAAAAATTCGGCTTGTCCATATAGAGCCATACTATCAGATTCTCAGGCTTCACCAGCGATGTCACTTCCCGCAAATCAGCCTCTGATATATTAACATCATAATCAAACATAGCATCGGGGAAACGCGCCTGTATCCTGCGTATCCTTTCGCAGTCGGAAGTGCTGAAACAGACTTTGGTATCATACTTTGCGATCAGGTCAAGCAAAGGCCCTATCCTGTCCGTGCTTATCTTCTTATCCAGCGCAATGATAGTACCGCTTTCTTCTGCAGCCGAAAGAAGCTCGTCAAGCAAAGGAACTTTCACTCCCTTAAACTGCTCTCCCCAAGCAATTCCGGCATCATACCCAAGCAGCTCTTCATAGGTAATACTGTTCACCGCAATGCGCTCTTCGATCTTTGAACCATCGGAATTTCGGCAGGTTCGGTTTATGGTATCGTCGTGCATAAGGATAATACTTCCGTCCTTTGTATACTGAGGATCGGTCTCTATATACTCAAATCCTTTTTTCAGCGCGTCTTCAAAAGCCGGCATGGTATTTTCGGGCGTGTAATAAACTCCGCCTCTGTGCGAGCGGTACATCATCTTCCGATTCTTCATTTCAGAACTCCCATAGCAAAGCGTATGTATGCGCAGGTCAAAAACTCTGTCCCGTCAGCGCTGCTTATCACAGCTGACAGGTCCTCATTATCCAGATTTTACAAAATCATATCCTATACCAAAAGAACCGTATTCATATGCTTTATCAAACAATTCCTTTGCCGTTGACACACAAACCGCATCTTTTCTCAATAAAAAGCGTGAATGAGAGTGTAATTAAATAACAAAATTGCTTGAGTCGCTCATTTCCTTATCTATTCTTTCTGCGGCTCATTGATCATGAACAGTAAAACACTTCTGTTACATCTGCGCAAAACAGGCGCTCTTACAGCTCTTTAGCCTTGAAAGCGCCTCCTTGAAATTATTCCCATTCCACCGTAGCCGAAGGTTTACCTGTCATATCGTATACGACCCTTGAAACGCCCGGGATCTCTTTGGTTATGCGCTCTACTATCCTTTCGATGAGCTCATACGGAAGTCTTGCGGCAACGGCGTGGTTCTGCTCAACGATGTTTACCGCTCTTACGGCGATCATATAACCGCTTGCGACCATATCGTCCACAATGCAGGTGGTCTTGGTATCGCTGATGACCGCGAAGCACTGATAGGTGCCGCGAAGCACGCCTGCGGACTCGATCTCCTGCCTGACTATGCTGTCGGCTTTGCCGAGGATATCGATCTTTTCCTGATTAACCTCGCCAACGCATCTTTTGATCAGTCCCATCTGCGGGAAGGGCTGACGGTAAACGACGTTGGACGGGATGCCCAGCATTTCGCCAAGCGCCCTCACCTCGTCCTTGAAAAGCTCGGCGAGCGGCTCAATTACGCCTTCAAACCCGGTGAGCTTATCAACCGTAGTGCTGGGAGTGCGCTCAAGCACATCTGTATATATTGTGCCCTTCACGGCAAAGCAGGGTTCGTTCACCTTTTCAAGCTCTTCCTTGAGCACATTCAATGTCATCTGATTGAAAACGGCGCGCTTTCTTTCGGGGCTTGCTATACCGGAAAGCGCGGTCATAAACCTTTCGCCCGCGTCGACCCTTTGTATCTTAACGCCGAGGATATCATTAAAAAGCCTGTCTACATCGTCGGCTTCGTTGATGCGCAAAACGCCGTTATCTATAAACACGCAATGCAGCCTGTCGCCTATCGCTCTGTGCATGAGCATAGCGCAGACAGAGGTATCGATACCGCCCGAAAGCAGCATAAACGCCTTTTTGCTTCCCACCTTTTCCCTGATCTGAGAGATTGTATCCTCAAGAAATACGCGCATTGTCCATTTGGGGCTGCATCTGCAGACATGGAGCGCAAAATTGGAGAGCAGGTGCTGGCTGTCAATGTCGTTGGTCTCGGGTGCGAACTGAACGCCGGTGCATTTAAGAGCATCGTTGGTCATAGCAAGCACAGCACCGTCAACGGCGCAGAGCACTGAGAAGCCCTTTGGCAGTATCATCCTGTCGGCTCTTGCAAAGCGGCGCATCGCCCCGCCCACGCCTTCAAACAGAGTGGTTTCGGGAAGGTTGAGCGTTCTTATCGCGTTATTGAGCACCACCCCATCAAGCCTTCCGCCCACTGCAAGGCAGAGCGCCCTGCAGGCCGAGCCCATGGCGAGTATCGGCACGCAAAGAGCGAATATATCGGAATTAAACGCAATACCCGAATCCTGAATATCGATCTTTGAATCGCCCACGCAGACTATGCCCGCGGGGGCTTTTTCCTTTATTACGCCAAGGGGAGTATCGGCAGGCATTACCTGACAATAAACCTTGGCATTTCTGATCATTCGTGCGGCAAGCTGCGCCTGATTTCCTCCGAAATCCAGAACGAGGATCATTTCACGAGCCATGAACATACACTCCTACTGCATGAGCTGCCTGAGATCATCGGCAGAGAACCAATATTTTTTGTTGCAGAAATGGCAGGTGAGCTCAGCGCCGCCCTGCTTGTCAATCATATCCTGAAGTTCGTCTTTTCCAAGGGTGATGAGCAGCTTTTCAAGCCTTTCCCTTGAGCAGTCACAATTATACTTTACATCAAAAGTACCCTCGAGCGAATGCTGCACGGGGTAGAAAAGTATCTGTCCTACCTCGTCTGCGGTATTGCCCTCAAAAAGGGAGCTCACATCGGTGATGAGCGGAACGCTGCTTTCAAGGAACTGCAGAACCTCTTCTGAGCAGCCGGGAAGGGGCTGAAGGATAACGCCGCCGGCGCTTATGACCTTGTCGTTTTCAAGCTTTACGCCAAGGGCGACAGCGCAGGGCTGCTGCTCGGAAACGGCGAAATAATAAGCAAAATCCTCTGCGATCTCGCCAGAGATCAGCTCGGTGGTACCAACATAGGGTTCTCTCAGACCCAAATCCTTTATAACGGTCATTCTGCCAAGGCCGACAGCGCCGCCAACGTTCAGCTTGCCGTCGGGTCTTCTCATGAGCTCAAGGGTGGGATTTTCAACATAGCCCTTTACGCTGCCGTCGTTCTTTGCCGCAACGGTTATTTTGCCCAAAGGACCGTCGCCTGCGAAGACCACGGAAAGAGAATCGTCGTCGTTTTTCATCTGAACGCCCATTATCGCGGCGCAGGTGAGCGTCCTTCCAAGCGCTGCCGCTGCAGTATGGGAAAGACCGTGGGTCTCCCTTGCCTTATCTGCCATTTGAGTGGTCCTTGCCACATACGCTCTTGCCTGACCGTTGCAAAGAAGATAGCAGTTAATTTTATCCATTATCATAATAATCACCTATCAAAGCGGCTTTTTACCACGCCGCAAAATGTATGCGCAAAGAATCCGCTTTGGGCGGTTCCTTTGACTGATCTGCGTAGACCTCGATATTTTCAAAGCCGCAGGACAAAAGCATTTCGTTTATCTCGTTTACAGAATATATCCTTTGCACATGGCGTTCATCAAAGCGCTCGTATTTTCCCTCTCCGTCGGGAACGAAGAATGCGAGCTCCATCGTTATGAGGGAGTTTTCCTCGTCAAGAGAATTTGTCCACATGTAAGTATATTCATCCCTGTCGTCAAAAAACACCTGACCCGCCATATTCCTCAGCTTATACTCCGAGGAAATATCAAAGCAGAGCTTTCCGCCCTTCTTGAGCGCTTTTTTTGCCGCAAGGAAGAACCTCTCGGCGCCCTCGGTCAGATAGTTGACCCCATCGCAGGCGCATATAACAGCGTCGACCGGCTTTGGGCTTTCCATCTCGCGCATATCGCATTTGACGAATACCGCCCTTTGCCCCATCGCGCTTTTTTGCTGAGCCTGTCTTAGCATTTCATCGGAAATATCGCTGGATATGAGCTTCAATCCTCTTTTGAGCAGCTGCCTTGTCATAAGCCCGGTACCGCAGCCCGCTTCGTACACATTCATACCGCGCCTAAGAGACGCGATATCCATGTAAAAATCGCACCATTTGCTGTGGTCATAATCGTCCGTCATTAATTCGTAAAGCGCCGCCATATCCTTATATTGGCTATTTGCCGCCATCGCTATTCTCCCGCTTCGTCCTCGTCATCATCGTCGTCGTCAAACTCGATCCTCAGACCTCTGTTGATCCTTGCGCCCTTGATACGGGAGTTGATGTGCTTATCAAATATAGCGTTGGTAACAGAGTTTATCGCCATGGAGTTGAGCGCAAAGGCAAGGAACACATACAGAACAAAGATCACAAAATACACCCAGATGTTGGTAGCCAAAGCAAGAATGACGGGTACGAGCAGAGTAAACAGCGCCATGAACAGAGTATAAGGAAGCCTGCCAAGGCAGAGCACAAGGGAGTTTTTAACGATATCCTTGATCTTGAGCTCATAGGTCACCAGCATGGGCCACATATAGAAGTTCATAAGCGCCCAAACTGCGCCTATAACCTTGACAGCGGTGCTGCCGATGAAGTATACCATATTGCCGCCGTCCTGATACATAATATCATAGAACCTTGAGCCGATGATCGCCAGTATCGTGAAAAGACCGTTTAACAGCGAAAGCACAAGCCCCTGCTTCCAGTTTTCCTTAATGGACTTTTTGAAGTCGGACCAGATCCAGACGTTTTCGTCGCGCGCCATGTTTCTTGTAATATAGGTCATGGGGATAAGACCGAAGGTCATTACAAGATAGCAGGGCAGCATACCGTAGGCGGTCATTGCAAAATAGCTCCATGCGAGGGTCTGATCGCCCGCTTCGATGGAACCGGCAATGAGCTGAATATTAGTGCTTAACCAGATCACAGTAGGGATCAGAAAGATGAAGAAAACAAGGTTGACATTGATGAGCTTGCCGAAGTTAAGCTTCACCATCGAAAAGAACAGCTGCCAGCGATTTCCCGGAAGATCATCCTTGGTATAATCGCTCTTGTTGCTGTTGCCGTTGTACATGCGGTTAAAGAAATTTCCTATCATGTCTTTTACTCCTTAGTTACGCTTTATATAAACGTCATCCGTTATAGTCGTCAAGAATCTTTCTCATGAACTTTGCGCCGATCAAAAGCGCCTGTTCGTCAAAATCGAAGAACTCGCTGTGCAGACCCGCCCTGTGGTTTTCATCGCCGCAGCCCAGGAAATAGAACACGCCCGGGCGCTCTTCAAGATAGCAGGAAAAATCCTCAGCTATCATCACGGAAGGCTGGTCATAATACATATCGCCCGCAAGCTCGATCAGCTTTTTTGCATCGGCATCGTCGTTTATGACAGGGTTATACCTTGAAAATATCTTGAGCTCTCCCTTTATCCCGAACATCGTACCCGCAGAAGCTATCGCGGCTTTGATGATCTCCATGAGCCTTTCGTTGCTTTGGTTTGAAAAAGTCCTTGCAATGCCCTGCATGGTCACCTCGCCCGCAAGGATATTGCGCCTTGTACCCGCATCCACTCTGCCTATGGAAAACAGCATCGTGTCTCCCGGGTTTTCCCTTGATATTGCGGTTTGTATCATGGTATAGATATGGCACATCGCGGCGATTGCGTCCGAGCCCTTGTGCGGCATCGCGCCATGGGCGGTATCGCCGTAAAGCACGATATCCAGCTCGCTGGTGCCCGCCATAAGTGCGCCCGATTTGATCCCGATCTTTCCGATATCAAGATCGGGCATCAGGTGCAGACCGAAAATATGCTCAACATGCGGATCTTCAAGCGCGCCGCCTTCTATCATCCTCCATGCGCCGCCGATGGATTCCTCGGCAGGCTGGAAGATCACGGTCACGGAAATACTCAATAGCCCTTTATCCCTGAGCTCTTTGGCATAGTGAGCAGTTGCAAGCGCGATAGACATATGTCCGTCGTGCCCGCAGGCATGCATATACCCTTCTCTTTGTGAGCAAAACTCAACGCCGGTCTTTTCATCTATCTGCAGCGCATCCATATCCGCCCTGAAAGCGATGGCGCGCTCCCTGTCTTTTCCGTAAAACACGCATTTTACGCCCGTGCCGGCGATAGTCTCGAGCTTGTCGGGCTTCAGAGGCTCAAGTATGCTTACAATATAATCATGCGTGCGCACTTCCTCAAGCCCGCCCTCAGGGAAAGTATGAAGCGTTCTGCGCCAGCATATAAGGCTGCTTTTAAGGCTTTCATCCATAACGGCATATCACCCCAGAATATCAATATCCGATTATATATCATATCACAATCAAGCCCCAAATAAAAGCCTTTCATATAATTTTCACGTTTATAAAGCCAAAAGCGGAGAGCATAAGCTCTCCGCCGGATAGCAGTGTTTACATATTAAATTTTCCTGACAGTGGGAGAAGTAAGGATGCCGAACTTTCTGAGGTTATATTCATATGCCCAGCCGTCGCCCTTGCTTCGCCATGCGTTGGGACCGTACCAGGTGACGGAGGAATCGACATTGTGCAAAGCGCCGAAGGCATTCACGCGATTGCCGAAAACGGTCACGTCGATGGTCTTTGCATCAGAGGGGATATCCCTGATCTTGAGCCTATAGGGAGGATATACGATCTCGCCTACGCGCTTGCCGCATACATCAACCGAGATCAGCGCGCCCTTGTAATGGGTGATGCCAAGCTCAATATCGCCGTTTCCGTCAATGGGCAGATGATAGGTGATGTTGCCTGCGTAATGGGGCAGACCCTGAACCGCTGCATCACCAAAGCCGAGCTCGGTCACGGGTGAAGTAAGAACGCGCTTTACACCCTTGATATCTACGCCGAAATCACCGAGGATGAAGCAGTTTTCGGGGTTGGTGCGCTTGCCGAAGGGCATATCGACGACCATTACGTTTGTGCCCTTAACGATCTTGGGCAGATCCATGGTCTTTATGCATTCGTCAACGAAATAACCCTTGATGCTGCCCTCAGCCTTCACGCCGTTTAAGGTAACGGTAACTCTTTCTGCGTCTTCGATTGCAATAAGAGCGCCTTCGATATCCCTGTCGCTTTCAAAGGTGTAGCGCACATGCAAGGTATGAGTGATCGGCTCATCGGGAATGACCCAAGGCTGGGGAACTGCGTCCATCCTGATGGGGAAGCCAAGCTGCTTGCGGTACATATCGTCCAGACGGAGGATCTCTTCCTCTGCCTGCCACTCTTTAGCGTCATCCAGCCTGTGCTCTGCCATATCAAGCACCAGCACGTTGGGCTCGGAGAGGGTCACGGGCACGATCCTTCTGAGGGGAGTGCCGGTACGGTCGGTATATTCAACGGGAGCCTGAGCCTCAGCCTTGCCTTCGTCGAGCTTGAGCAGGATGGAATCGCAGGCATTTACAACGAACTCGATATAAGTCCAGCCGCCGACATACCTTGCACCCATGGGAGTGATCTCGCCGTTCATGGTATTATATAAGGTAGGCTTCCACTGACCGCGCAGCCTGATCTGGATATGCTCATCGGGCAGAACATCAAGCTGGGAAGGTCTGTCGTTATGGCAGACGAACAGCCAGCGGCTGTCGCCGTCCTGACGCAGCTGGTAGATGAAATCATCGCATCTGGAGCCTGCGCCCGCAGAAGCACCGCCCTTGCGGATATCGACCAGACGGTCATCTTCCAGAGCGCTCATGAGCGCGCCCTTTGCAAAGGAAATGACGTTTGCGCCCTGGGCAAGCTGCTTGACTTCTTCCGACTCGACTGCATCCATAAGAGTGGGAGCGTTGCCCATGATGATGAGCTTGCCGCCTGCCTTCTTAAACGCCTGCAGACGGTCAAAGGTGGTCTTTCTGATAGTGCGCATATCGGGAACGATAATTGCGTCGTATGCCATCTGACCGACCTTCAAGGGAGCGCCGCCGACTTCGCACTGGGTGGGCAGGAGGGATTCACTGATGTAGTTGAAGTCCATCTGACCAAAGAGCAACCAATGGGTAACATCGGCAAAATGCCTGTCCATTTCTTCGCGCATTTCTGCGGTCTGCTCTCTGGGACCCCACTGGAGCCAATAGCTCTCAACGGGATGCACAACGCCGACCTTTACCACGGGCTTGCCGCGGGTAAGAGCGGTGTTTACTCTGGCAAAATGATCCTCTACGATGGGATATTCCTTGTACCAGGGGCTCTGATAGCCGATGGATGCGGGATAGTCGCGCTTTGCTTCGCCGTTCATGGATACCCAGGTCAGGTGATGTACTCTGACGGTGATGCCCATAGCCGCCTGCCAGTCGCCCTGCAGCTTATGACCTCTGAAATCGAAATCCCAGTTGGTAACGCCGTAGAGCTCGGAAAGAACGCCGGGATAGCCGTACTGATGGGCAGCGGACTGAGCCTGCTTTGCGGTCGTATATTCTCTTCTGTCGCAAAGGATATCGATGCCGGGCAGACCGAAGGAACGATAGGAACGCATAGCCTCGCCAAGCGCTGCGGTCTGGCTTTCGAGGGTGGGTTCTTCCATCATATGACCGGTGAGCATGATATTGTTCTTTTTACACCAGCTGCCGATGGTATCTGCAAACGCGCCCGCGAACCTTTCGGAAATGTGGTCATGATAGCGGTATCTTGCAAGCGAGGGTTTGTTGTCGGGCAGGTTCCAGATAAGCTCGGGGAAGGTCGCCATTACGTCTGCGCCGTCATAAGCCTCAGCATAGGTCTTGGGCAGATCGTCGGTCCATGGAAGGCCGATCTCCTTTTCTTCATCTGCAAAGCCGAGGGTGGATTTTCTTGCAAACTGGGGCTCATCGGTGAAGATAGCGGGAATGATGCCGCCGAAATCGTCGCCTACAACTTCCTTATAGCGCTCGTGAGTGACCTCGACGAACTTTTCAACAGACTTGGGGTCAAGGGTGTTCAAGTAGCACTGGTTGTTGTACCAGGGGTTGGGGCCTGCTATGGTAAGATATGCATACCACGCCTTGTGCTGGGCCTTTTCTCCGTCCTTCAAAATCTTGTAGGACTTAAGGCAGCCGTTTTCGTCGAGCTCGACATCATAGGAAGCGATAAGGGTATCGTTGCCGCTTCTGGAGTTGGTGGCTCTGGAGTTGGTGGCCTGCTCGATGGTGACCTTGCCGGTTTTTACGTCTTCATCGGAATAAGGAGTAAAGACGATATAACGGCTGCGGTATTTTTCATCGGCAGTAACGATACCGCCGGCTGCGCCTGAGGGCCATCTGTCCTCGTCGTAGAGCCAAGCGAGCATCTCTTCCTTGCGTGCCTTTTCAACGCAGGCTTTTACCATGCTCATGAATTCATCGGAAAGATAATGGGTAGCCATTCCTGTGCGGGAATGCATATGGAAGCCGCCCAGACCCATCTCCTTCATGTATTCGATCTCACGTTCAAGCTGATCCTTATCAAGCTTGTTGTTCCACGCCCAGAAAGGCGTACCGCGGTATTCGCTCGTGGGCTTTTTGAACAGCGCCGCATCGAGCTGCGGGGTTTGGTTTTTCGGATAAAGCATGTTTTACTCTCCTTTTTCTATGTTTACGCCTTGGAAATTCATTTATACTGAATATGGATCGGCTCAGCCGTTCACATAGTTCATATCCTCTTCCGCTTTTTCGGTCATGTTCATTGAAAGCATCCTGTCAACGGATGTGCCGTCGTCTTCGTCCACAAATGTGTGCACAACGCCCGGGTTCAGCCTCATTATGGCGATATCCCTTGCATAATCGGTTTCAAGATAGCCTCCTTTGGGCTCGGGGGAAAGCTTTGAAAGTTTTCTTCCGTGAAGGGGGATCACGATAACTTCGTTCTGGAAGGTGAATATATATCCCGTTCCGCCCTTTTGCTCCGGGTAATATACAACAGTCTCGCCCTTTTGTGAAATACCGTTTACCTTGCCTTCATCCCAAAGCTCCCATGAGCCGAAATCACGCATGACCGCACGGCCGTTGGGGCGATGCTTTACCATCGAGAAAAGATTGCCGAACTGCAGCTTTTCTTTTTTGGTCAGTTCGACAGGCTCTATATCATCCCAAAGATCGCCGAATTCCTTCTCGGGACCTCTTGAAGCATAAAAGTCGTGATAAACCTTCAGATAATAATTGGAAGGCACCGAATATATCGCAGCGCTTATATAATGGTTTTTAAGCCAGCTGTTGAACATCAGCGCGCCGTCGGAATCGATGGGCAGCTTGGGACAGCCGAGCGAGGATATCCTTGCGCGCATTTCTTTTTCGATATATCCGCAGTGGGTGTCGTGCAGGCGGTTGAAACTGATCAGATGCTCAAATCTGGGATCGCCTACGGACGAATCTATGAGCACATCGGGCTTTATCTTCCTTGCCTCCTGATAGAACATTTCGTAGAAAAGCTTGAGCTCGGTCAAACCGATGCCGCGCTCGGGGTGCGCATACGCCTTTGTCTGCGCAGGATCTCTCAGCGTTCCCAGAAAATCGAGCTTCACGCCGTCTGCGTTGAACTGACCTTCGCCGCTTCCAAACATATCGGAAACGAACGCTTTCACAAACTCCCTTGCGTTATCGCTTGTATAATCGATGGCATAGCAGCCGGGAAAGGAATCAAAATACGTGCCGAAAACAGGCGGTTTATACTCATATTCCGATAAAACGCCCATCTTTTTCGCTCTGGTCACAAAACCGTTGGTGGTCTTATCAAAAAGAGGAGTGATCCAAAGGATAACATGATGACCTCTTTCGTGCAGAGCATCTATCAGGCGCCTGAGGTCGGGGAAGCGATCCTTATCGGCAATGGGCTCCATGGAATGGCTGAGCTGCCATGAATCGTCTATGATCAGGTTCACCTGCTCATGACCCCAATCACGCTCAGCAACATCTACAAAGTCTTTTACCCATTCCTCATCGATCTTCTGCCCTACCCTGCGCTCTATCAGCTGATCGCCGTAGGTGCAGACGAAAGGATTTTTCCACCATGAAGGAATGTCGGAAAAATCGGGCAGTTTTGGTTCGTAAAGCCCAAATGCTTCGAGTTTTTTGCGGAAATCTTCGATGGCGCTCCATTCGTCCTTCGGGAAGGATATGAGCACCCTCGGCATGCAGTAGTCTTCGCCCTTTTTGATCACCTTGTTGCCGCCGCAGCTTTCGATGAGGAAGGAAAAATCATCATCAAGCTTGCATATCTTGGTATCGGGGATATCCAAAAGCCCCAGCGATACCCAGCCTGACGGGCTGCCGATGCTCATCTGGAGCATTGGCGGTGAAAAATAGCCGTTCACGGAAATATCGGGCAGACGGTGGTAATAGTCCATATTCTTGCCCGCGTTGTTCCTCGGCTGAGGGCTAAAAGCGCGGTCAAACCCGAAAAGGGTCATGCCCCGCCCTTCATCGATAAACGCTTTGACCACACCTATTGCCATATCCTCTTTGGCAGTTTTCCGATAGGAAATCATGACACAGTCATCAAGCAGACTTGCCGTCATTTTTTCTCCGTATCCAAGGTATACGATCTCGTTTTCGCCGCAGCTCTCAAGCTCCAGCCTTGAAGCCGTACCCGACACCGTTACTGCCATGGGTACGGCAAAAAACGGCTTATCGTCCTTCAAAAAGACGAGCCTTCCGCCGGTTTCCGCTTTGATCTCATAACACTTTTTGGTGATGATCATAGCCTTGCTCCCTCTTTGACTTCATAAGTCAAACAAAAAACTGCGATTTTTATATCATCCGCATACATTGTACCATATATTTCCCGGTTACAACATACTTTTTTTATTTATTTTTGTTACCGAGTCAACAAAAGTATGGCACAACTAACCGAAATATGCTATAATGTATTCGTTGATAAAAATACCAGATAAAGGAGTTGCTCAAAATGGCATCCCGCCCGAAAATTACTTGCGATAAAACCGAAATCGTCTTTTTTGATACCAGCGGAAAGCGCGCTCGCGTTGTTAACCTGACCTACGACAAGATCGTAAGCATCCAGTTTGACAATTCCTCTGTCAAAAAGCTTTTCGGTCTCAAAACCGTTCCCTCCGAAAAGATCAGCATCACCGTCCGCGGCGCTTCGAACCCCCTCGTTCTTTTTGAAGCTGATGAAAAGGAATACTGGGAGCAGTATAAGAAGGAAGTTTCAGCCTTCTGCAAGGACAATCGCGTTTCCTTCCACAACAACCTTAAAGCTTAATAAACCGCATGCAAGGGCGAGCTTGGCTCGCTCTTTTTTCTTGACCGAAAAATCCTGTTATGTTAAAATGAATGAACAGCGTGTACCCGTAGCTCAGCTGGATAGAGTACCGGACTCCGACTCCGGCGGTCGCGGGTTCGAATCCCGCCGGGTACGCCAACAAAAAAGCCTAATGCGAAAGCATTAGGCTTTTTTGAGTGATGCGTTCCTGCGGAACGTGATGCGCACTTCGTGCATGATGCAGGCTTCGCCTGTGATGCACGCCTGCGGCGCGTGGATGGAACGCATCGCATCACTTATCACAGCAAAGCAACATCACTTATCACTTTTTTGCAAACATACTTGATTTGTGGCATAATGTAAAAAGAGAGGTGTATATTATGCAGGAATCAAAACTTAGGGAACTTTCTATGGAATTTTCCGTTGATATTATTGAATTGGTAAAACACCTAAAATCTGTCAAGGAATCTATCATCTCCAATCAAATCGGCAGAAGCGGAACGAGCATCGGTGCCAATATCCACGAAGCCCAATATGCGCAAGGCAAAAAAGACTTTATTTCTAAACTTGAAATTGCCTTGAAAGAAGCAAGTGAAACAGGTTATTGGCTCGAACTCTTGTATAGAACAAAATATATTGATGAGCAAACGTTCAAAGACCTTTCCTCCAAATGCACTTCCTTGAGGGCAATGTTGATTGCCTCCTGCCGAACCGCAAAGGAAAACGTGAAATGATAACTGAAAAATCCTGCGGTGTCATTGTTTTCACAAAACCAAGTACCAACTGCACAGGAAGCAGAGTTAAGCAGTGTGCATTTAATGGATTATGAAACTGCTATATCAGTGTTTCAGTTCGAGAGTTCAAAAAGACTGCTGACTGAAGCTCACAATTTTCTGATGCGACAGTAGGTTTACACTACTTTTAGGCTTTCTTACCTCGTGTTATACTACTTTTGGTCAGTCTTTCGCAGAAGAGAACCCACATTTGTTTTTACACAAGTGTGGGTTCTTTTCAATTAATCCACCTTTTCGGGTGGGTGAAATCAGCCTCGAGGCGGATGGGTGGATTTTCTTTCATCTGCAAAGCAGTTTTTATCCCTGCGAAGGCATGATTTCATCGCGCCTTTTTCAAGATATATTCACCGGCTTTTTCGCAAAAGCTCTTGACTCGACCCTCAGGGGACGATTTACAATTAATTGTAATATAATTGGTAGGAAAGCGTAACAAAAGGGATATTTCAAGATGATTTTGAAAAGCTTTTGCGAAGAAAATATCGACACTGACATACCGCGTAAATGTGATACAGAAAAAGAACTGCCCATCACACCTAAAATTAATGCTGTTTCAGGGCTGTCACCTTAGATCATACCGACAGCGATATCCAAACCATAGTTTATGAAAACAGAAACAGCGACGATCAGCAATAAAATTTCTTTACACGGAAGAATTCAATATGATAAAACGGGTTTTCGGTATTATGCTCTGCATCTGCATGATGGTCACCCTGCTGCCGGCAACAGCGTGGGCATATAACTTCACTCTCACAGTTGCCGGAACAAATGTTGTAGACGGAAACAATATCACCTATTTGCTCTGCAAAGACGACGGATCTATCACAAGTGATGGCGCCAGTGAAGCCAATTACAATGTCAAGTTTGATCCTACAGCAACGCCAACTACTCTCACGCTGAACAATGCGGCGATTGTATGTGATACTAAAGAGCCCATCTACTCAGAGGACGATCTGACCATTAAGTTGGTGGGAACGAATACGGTAACAACCACATCCATGGGTAGTGCTATTTATGTTTATCGCAAGGATTTGACCTTCGAAGGCGGCGGTACATTGAACGCCACGAGTCCCGGCTACTGCATCCAGGTTCATGGCGGCGACCTCGTTGTTTCCGGCGTTACGATTACTGCTGAAGGTAACGGTGAAAATAGTCGCGGTATCGTTGTTTTCGATAACGCCGGTTCCGGCGGTAACATCACCATTTCTTCCGCCACGGTAACTGCCAAAGGTGAAACCTACGGTATCTGTGCCAGCAACAGTATCAACATCTCTGATAGCACTGTGACCGCAACTGCCGCCACCACGCGTAATGGCGTATCCGCACACGGTATCTCTTCCGACAGTAGCAGCATCTCTATCACAGGCAGCACGGTAACCGTCACCGCTAAGTGCATCAACCATGGCAGCTCCGGTATTTTCTGCAGTATCTTCAACAATGCCAAGATCACCATCACTGACAGTACCGTGACTGTAAAGACCGTGGCAGCAGAGGGTTATTCTAATAAAGCTAAAGCTTTGTCTGATGCACCTGAATTCGGAGCCACCCTGCTAACCGGTACAGATGGACGACTGACGAGAACGGTACGATGACCAATAGCACCGAAACGGCCTATACCTACGATGCAAGCCACACCTATGTCAAGATAGAGCCCATCCCTGCTTCTCACACTCACGTCTTTGATCAGGAAAAAGCTGAAGATCAATACCTTGCAAGCAAGGCAAACTGCACCGAGCCTGCGAAATACTACAAGTCCTGCTCTTGCGGTGAAAAGAGCACCGACGACCTCGACCTGTTCACTTACGGCAGCTCTCTTTCTCATACCGAAGGCACCGAATGGAAGTCCGATAAGAACAATCATTGGCATATCTGCACCGCTGCAGGCTGTGGCGCTGTAATCGAATCCAGCAAGGCCGCGCATACTCCCGATCGTGCAAATGCCACGGCAACGACTGCGGTCAAGTGCTCTGTATGCGGATATGTGATCACCCCCGCTTACGGAATGACCCAGATCCCCGATGATGATTTCATTTGGTACGAGCCTAACGGCGGTGTTGATGTAATCGCACCGACCTACAACGATAACACCGCATCTGACAAGAGCGATGGTTACATTTATATTGATGATGTACCCGCATCTTCCGCAAATCACGTTATCCCAAAGACTGGCGATAACGATATGCCGCTGCTGTGGATCACTCTGCTTTTTGTCAGCGGCTTCACCATTGCAGCAATTACCTTGCTCGGCAAAAAGAAAGCTTTAACAAAATAAAAAAACAGCCTCGGCAGGACAGTTCCTGCCGAGGCTTATATTATATTTTGATTCCTTCGTAAACCATTGCTTGCCATATATTTTCATATATGATAACATATAATCATCTTAGAAAAACTGTACATCTTGAACGGAGCTGATATTACATGAAGATCATCCGCAGGCAAAACAAGAACGGGCCATCCATCGGGAGCGTTCATGCGCCCATAATCGAAAAGGACGGGCTTTATTTCAAGGATCTCGAGGGCACGGGAGAGCTTTTGCCCTACGAGGACTGGCGTCTTTCTCCAACGGAAAGAGCTCAGGATCTGGCAAAAAGGCTGACTGTTGAGGAAATAGCGGGGCTTATGATGTATTCCTCGCATCAGTCCGTGCCCGCGCGCGCTTTCGGGCGTTTTGTCTCCACCTATGGCGGCAAGACCTTTGAGGAAAGCGGCGCAGAGCCTTCCGACATCACAGATCAGCAGAAAAAATTCCTTGAAACGGATCATGTGCGCCATGTGCTGCTCGCAGGTCTTGAAAACACCGCCTATGCGGCAAAATGGAACAACAACCTGCAGGCGTTCGTGGAAAAACTGCCCCACGGTCTGCCTGTCAATATTTCCTCAGACCCAAGAAACGGCGCATCCAGAGCAGGCGCGGAATATAAGTCCGGAGGCGGGCAGACCAGCAAATGGCCCGAAGGGCTTGGAATAGCCGCTACCTTTGATCCCGCACTGTGCGAGGAATACGCAAGGATCATCAGATGCGAATACCGCGCAATGGGCATTGCCACCGCGCTGAGCCCTCAGGTCGACGTCGGTACAGACCCAAGGTGGATGCGAGTGGGCGATACCTTCGGCGCTCACCCCGATCTTGTTATGGACATGGGCAGGGCATATTGCGACGGAATGCAGTCCGACCCCGATAATGACGGCAACTGGGGCAGCGGTTCGGTTGCCGCAATGGCAAAGCACTGGCCCGGCGGCGGTCCCTGCGAAGCGGGCAGAGACGCTCATTATGCATTCGGCAAATTCGCCGTGCATCCCGGCGGACGCGCGGATGATCATCTGAAGCCCTTCCTTGACGGCGTGTTCAAGCTCAACGGCCCGACCGGCAGCGCCGCAGCGATAATGCCCTATTATTCCATCACTGTTGGCATGGATCCCTCCGGCAAAAGCGAGGGCAACAGCTACAGCAACTATATTATCAATGATCTTTTAAGAGATAAATACGGCTTTGACGGCGTGGTCTGCACCGACTGGGGCATCACCGGCGATCCTGACCCCGAGATCGATTCCTTCGGCAGCCGCTGCTTCGGCGCAGAAGAGCTAACCGAGGCGCAAAGGCATCTGAAAATACTCTCCAACGGCGTTGATCAGTTTGGCGGCAACAACAATATCGTGCCCATCCTTGAAGCATATAAGGACGGCTGCGAAAAAATCGGCGAGGAAAAGATGCGCGAAAGGTTTGAGCAAAGCGCAGTAAGGCTGCTCACCAACTCCTTCAGATGCGGTCTTTTTGAGGATCCTTATCTTGACGAAAACAGCGCGGATATCGTTGGCTGCGACGAGCACAGCAAAAAAGGCTTTGAAGCACAGCTCAAATCCATCGTAATGGTCAAAAACAACGGCGTTCTCCCCGTAAGCGAGCGCAAAAAGGTGTACATCCCCAACCGTTTCGTAGCTCCCCGCAAAGGCTTTATGCGCACAATGACTTCAGCACAGGAAGTCCCCGGCGCGGATAAAGCAGTCGTGAGCAAGTATTTTGATCCCGTTGACGATCCCAAGGATGCGGATATCGGCATCGTGTTTATCGAAAGCCCGATGTCGGACGGCTATACCAAGGAGCGCGGCTATGTGCCGATCTCCCTGCAGTACCGCCCATATACCGCCATAAACGCAAGGGAGCAGTCCATAGGTCAGGGCGATTACCGCGAAAAGGATAACCCCAACCGTTCCTATAAGGGCAAGCTTGGCATCACCGCCAACGAGCGCGACCTTGATATCGTGCTTGAGACCAAAGCAGCAATGCCCGAAAAGCCCGTGATCGTGGTCATCAGGATGAACAATCCCTGTGTTGTTGCTGAGTTTGAGCCCGTCGCAGACGCTATCCTTGTCGATTTCGGCGTGCAGACCGAGGCAATGCTCACCGTTATCAGCGGCAAAGCAGAGCCCAGCGGACTTCTGCCCGTGCAGCTGCCAAGGGATATGGCGACCGTCGAAGAGCACTGCGAGGATAAGCCCCTCGATATGATCCCCTACACCGACAAAAACGGCAACAGCTATGATTTTGCCTTCGGCCTTAACTTCTCGGGCGTAATAAACGACGAACGCGTGGTCAAATACAAAAAACCGCAATAAAAGATGTATAGGGCGTGATATATATCACGCCCTGTTTTACTAAACGCCCATATGTGGTATAATCCATCTATAAAACTTTCGGAGGATAAACATGCAGCGCGATTATATAAACGCAAAACCCGTGCTCGACGCAATGCTTGAAAGGAACAGCGTACGCACATTTCTTGATAAACCCATTCCCGATGAAGTTCTTGACCACATACTTGACGTATCCATTCAGGCGGCGTCGGGCGGCTGCCTGCAGGCGTACTCGATTATCGTCATAAAGGACAACGAGCGCAAAAAGAAGCTCTGCGAGGCCTGCGGCGGGCAGAAATTCGTTGAGACCGCAGCGGTCGACCTCGTCTACTGCCTTGACTGGCATAAATATGATATATATAACAAAATGAAAAAAGCGCCTCTTGTGGCGCACCGCGCGTTCTCGCATTTCATCATCACCGCGCAGGACATCATGTGCGCCGCTCAGTCCGCAGAAACCGCCGCTCATCTTTGCGGTATAGGCAGCTGCTACGTGGGCAGCATACTGGGCAAAGCCGATCAGATGAAAGAAGAGCTGAATCTGCCCAAATATGTCTATCCCATGACTGTGCTTTCTTTGGGCTATCAGAAGAACGACGGTACCCCAAGGCGCAGGCACATGAGCCGCGATATGATGATATTTGACGAAAAATATCCCGAGCTTGACGAAAACAGTCTCTATGAAGCCTTTGAAGAAAAGCTTCAGGGCATGCGTATGCCCCTGCCCTCAAAGGATCCCGCCAGATCAAGGATGCTTGATACGATGAAAAAATCGCTCCTGACCACCTACAGCGAAGAGGAAACCGAAGCGATAATAGCCGAGATAATCGAAAAAGGCGAGTTCAACGAGACCCAGCGCAGGTTTGGTCTGCACTACGCCGCCTGCTATATGGTCCAAAACGGCAGAGGGACCATCGAAGACATGAAAAATTGCGGCATTGTCATAGACGATTGACCGTAAGCGGAAACAAATAAGCTGATGAGGAAACTCATCAGCTTTTGTATTTACATAATTACCGCATCGTCTATCACGAGCTTGAACTTCAGCCCAAGGAAAGCCGCAGCTTTCCTGCAAAGCAGCATGCGGGTAGTGAATATCTCAAAATAATCCATAACAGAGCACATGCGCTGATCGATGTTCATGGAAAGAGTGATGGCGCCCGCTTCCTTATCGAGGGTAAGCTCAGCGTTTTCGACCGCGTAATTCACCCTGTCATGGATATCGCCCTTGATATTTTCCATGTTGTCTGCGCGAACACGGCTGCGGCGGACATCTGATTTATCGGCGATTATGAGCGCAGCCGCAACCGCGTTTACGGGATGCGCGGTGTGCTCGTCGTGGTTGCCGATGGCGGTGATGACGGTTGCGACATCCTCGGGCGGCATGCCAAGCTTGTCCAATATCCTGAACGCCATTACCGCGCCGCTTTGCGCATGGTCAATGCGGTTTATGACGTTTCCGATATCGTGCATGTAGCCTGCGATCTTAGCAAGCTCGACCTCGCGCGCGGGATAATCAAGATCGGATAAAAGCTTGCTTGCAACACTTGCGCATTTGCCCACATGGGCAAAGGAATGCTCTGTAAATCCAAGGGCTATCATTGAAGCATCCGCCTGACGAATATATGTGTTTATTTCATGGTTGTTCTTTACGGTTTCAAAAGTTACGTTCATATTCCCTCCGAGACAGTTTCCTTTCATTATTACTATATATAATATTCCCGCTTTTTTCAAGTACGCATTTATAGCTGTATGGAAATTATTGCCTGTTTGTGGTATATTAGGTTCAGATATTTTTCAGAGGTAACTCAAAATGCTTCGCGTTTATCCCGATTATTACAAGGAATTCAAATGCATAGCCGACAAATGCCGGCACAGCTGCTGCATAGGCTGGGAGATAGACATAGACGAAAACACTCTTGAGTTTTATTCAACCGTAAAGGGTGATATGGGTGCTCGGCTTAAAAGCGGCATTGAATACGACGAAAACGGCGCGCATTTTTTACTTACCGAAAACGAGCGCTGCCCGTTTTTGAACGAAAAAGGGCTTTGCGATATCATAATAGAGCTTGGCGAAGAGCATATATCCGATATCTGCACCATGCACCCAAGGTTTGTGAACGATCTGCCCGATCGGCAGGAGATCGGCATAGGGCTTTGCTGCGAGGAAGCCGCAAGGATCATCATCGGCAAAAAGAGCAAAACAATGCTTATTCTCGAAGGCGAAAACGATGATTTTGACGAAATAGTAAACCTTCGCGACAGGGCTGTAGCCGCAGTGCAGGAAAGAAGCCTTACAATGGAAAAAAGGCTTAAAAACATGCTTTCTCTTTTCGGATCGGATGTGCCCGAATTCCGCAGGCAGGAAATAGCAGATCTGCTTTTGTCCTTAGAGCGGCTCGACGAAAGCTGGACAAAGCTCCTTGAGCTTTACAAAAACACCGACGCCTCGCTATCGGACTTTTCTTCTTTCATGAAAGGCAGAGAACACGAATACGAGCAGCTTTTGGTCTACCTCATCTACCGCCATATGGCAAATGCGCCCGATGTTTTCGAAGCAGGGCTAAGGGCAAAGCTTACTTGGTTCGTGTACGAGCTGATAAAGGGGCTCGGTGCGGCGATCTTTGCAGACAAAGGCAGTTTTGATTTTTGGGATCAAACAGAGCTTATGCGGCTGTTTTCATCCGAGATAGAGTATTCGGACGAAAATCTTGATATTATTTACGACTACCTGACCCAACTATAACGGAGGAAAGCATGGCAAACGGTAACAACACTGTATGGAATCAATCTGTAGCGGGAGTGTGCATAAAGGACGGCTGCGTGCTTCTTGCGCGCCATACCTACGGCTGCGTGCTTCTTGCGCGCCATACCTACGGCGGCGGCAAGGGCAAATTCATAATCCCCGGCGGCTATCTTGATGCCGGCGAGACCCCTCAGGACGCGGTAAAAAGAGAGTATCTGGAAGAAGTTGGAGTTACGGTCGAGCCGACCGACATCATCGGCATCAGGTTCAATCAAAAGGACTGGTATGTAGTATTTCAGGTAGAATATGTAAGCGGTGAAGCGCGCTCTGACGGCGACGAGAACGATATAGTTTCCTGGATGCCCATAAACGAAGCGCTTATGCGCGACGATGTTCCCGATCTTACAAAGCTCATGATAAAAGCCGCGCTCAGGGAAGGCAAATTTGCCCGTCTTCCCTTCAACGGGCGCAGCGCACCCAATTCTCTCTACGGACCGATTGACAAAAACGATGCTCAATAATATACTGATTAAGGCAAAAAATAAAGAGAGGGTAATAATATGGCTGTTATAACTATCGTAGGCTCCGGCATGATGGGTTCCGCGCTGGCATTCCCCGCCAGAGAAAACGGTCACGAGGTCCGTCTTGTGGGCACTCACCTCGACAGAGATATAATCGATACCTGCATAAAGACCGACCGTCATCCCAAATTCACCAGAGATTTCCCCAAGGGACTTAAATATTATCAGATAGAAAGCCTTGAAGAAGCTCTCCTTGGCGCAGATCTTGTTATAGGCGGCGTGAGCAGCTTCGGCGTTGAATGGTTTGCCGATCATGTCCTGCCCAAAATTGCGGAAAACACCGCGGTGCTTACCGTTACCAAGGGTCTTATGGACCTTGAGTGCGGCAAGCTCATCACCTATCCCGCTATCTGGCAGAAAAAGCTGGACGATATGGGCAAAAAGCTTTCCCTTTGCGCAGTGGGCGGCCCCTGCACCAGCTATGAGCTCGTGTTCCACGACCAGACCGAGGTCGCGTTCTGCGGCGCCGATATGGAAGTGCTCAAATACGTCCGCTCCCTTATGACCACCGATTATTACCACATCTCTCTTTCCACCGATATCACCGGTATCGAAAGCGCAGTCGCGCTCAAAAACGGCTATGCACTTGGCGTTGCCCTCACCATCGGCGTGAACCAGAAGAATTTCGGCATTGACAGCGAATTGCATTTCAACTCTCAGGCAGGCGTTTTCGGTCAGGCGGTCAGAGAAATGCAGCGTCTTTTGGACATTCAGGGCGCGGGCACTCTGGATAACCTGTCAGTTGGCGTTGGCGATCTTTATGTTACAGTATACGGCGGGCGCACCCGCCTTATCGGAATCCTGCTCGGCCGCGGTCTTGATATAGACGAAGCAAAAAAAGAGCTCAACGGTGTAACGCTCGAATCCCTCGTGGTAGCCGAGCGCGTCGCAAGGGCCATCAGGAAAAAGGCAGAAAAGGGCGAGGTCGACTTAAACGACTTCCCGCTCCTCATGCATGTTGACGATATCTTAAGCCACGGCAAAGTCGATATCCCGTGGGAAAAGTTCACCTTCATAAAAGAATAGTTTCGCATAAAGCAACCCCGGACTTCAAGCCCGGGGTTTTTTCTATTTGATTTTTCTTGCTTCAAGGTAGTACCTTTTGTCCCTCGCATGACCCATAGAGAATGTCTTTCTGGGAAGTGGACCGTTCAACAGGATCGAGCGGAAAAAATCGTCCTTGGGGATGGGCGGGAGGAGGAAGCCTACTGCGCAGTCAGCCTGAGCCAGTTCGCGCAGAGCATCATCGTCGTGGATATAATCGATCTCAGCGCCCGTTCTTTGGATATAATCATCAAGATATCCCTGCAGGGTGCCTACAGGCAGACTGTGGGGCGCATGGGGAACGGTGACCTTGATCTCGCCGCCTTTATATACGCATATAAAGGTCTGTGGATCAAAATCGTTCATGACCTGACCCTTTGCCCAAGCGCTGAAATCTCGCATAAATTCCTCGGGCTCAACACCCATGATCACCCTGTGTATGGGTTCAAAGATAAGGCTTTCGTCGTGAAGGTTGTTTATCTCGACCATGGCATACCTTTGCGGGCAGGTATCCCACAAACCCGTGGGGATATCCTCTTTCACGCTGTCCCAGACCGTTTTCGCGGTCGCAAGGGAATGGTTGCCGTCGCCCACGGCAAAGGTCATTGCGCCGTTGTCCTCGCTTATCCTGTACTTCCTGCGCTGGAAAACCGCATCGTCGAGCTTTATAAGAGCGTTTGCGATATCGTCTATGATCTTTTCGTTCTCTACCGCAAAACCGCTTATATGCCCGCCGCCCTCCATGAGGTCAAAATCGTATAATGGTCTGAGCTCGGCTTTTTTGCCGCCGATGGGCTCGATCACCTTCTTTTCGGGATCGTCGATCAGCACCATTATGTGCGGAAGCTCCAAAAGAGCATCCTTCCTGATGGCAACTCTTGGGGGGATTCGGGATAGGATGGTGCCCTCCGTTGCTCTTATGGACGAAATGGAGTTTTCATTAAAATCATACATTTCAAGATCCAGAAGCACCAGAAGACCGCGCCTTATGCCTGAGGAAGTCTCGCGCTCAATATATACGGGAGCTTCGCAGGCTTCAAAGAGCACGCCCTCTTTGATATACCTTTCCATCTCGCTGTTTATGTCGCTTATCCTTTTTTCAACATCGTCCTTCAGATAAATCTCCGGCAATGTGACCTTCAAAGCGCTTGGAGAGGTGTTTACATATTCATTTACCGAATCCCAGTATTTTTTATCCGAGGTAAACTGATCGCAGGCGATGGTCGCCCATTTGGTATATTCAACATCGCTCTTGGGCAAAAGCACCTTGGGCAGATGCACTCCAACTCTTTTAAGTTTGCTGTTCAAAACTTTTCCCTCCCTTTATGGGGAAATTATATGCCTCTTGTGTACATGAGCTGACATTCGATGGAATCGACAAGCGCCTGCCAGCTGGCGTCGAGTATGTTCACGCTCACACCCACGGTGCCCCATCTGACCTTGCCGTTTGTGGACTCCATGGTGACTCTGACCTTTGCGCTGGTGCCCTGACCGGTCTCGATAACGCGGACCTTGAAGTCATCGAGCTCAAGATCGATAAGGCAGGGATAGAACACCATGAGCGCTTTGCGAAGCGCTCTGTCAAGCGCATCGACAGGGCCGTTGCCCTCGGCAGCGGTCATTTCTTCCCTTCCGTCAACGCTTATTTTGATCAGCGCGGAAGAAATCTGCCCCGTATCCGAAATGACCTTAAAATCCTTTACTTCAAAGAATGCGGGCATCCTTTTTAGCCTTCTTAAAACAAACAGCCTGAACGAATCTTCCGCCCCGTCAAACTGATAGCCTTCCATCTCCATGGTTTTAAGCTCGCTTAAAAGATCGTTTACCGCCGCGCTGTCGGCGTTTAAGTCGGGAGCTATCGTTTTTAATTTTTCGATCAGAAGCGATCTTCCCGATATCTCCGACAAAAGGAGCCTGCGCTCGTTGCCGACCGCGGATGGATCGATGCTTTCAAAGGTATCGGTGGATTTGAGCACCGCGTTTACGTGCATCCCCGCCTTATGCGCAAAGGAATCCCTTCCCACATAGGGCTGATGCTCGTCAAAGGAAAGGTTTGCGATATCGGATATCGCCCTTGCGGTGGGCGCGAGCCTGTTCATATTTCCCGAAAGGCAGGTATAGCCCTTTTTGAGCGCAAGCGCGGGCAGAACCGTGCAAAGGTTGGTGTTGCCGCAGCGCTCGCCTATGCCGTTCATCGTGCCCTGCACATGGGTCGCTCCCGCTTTTACCGAAGAAAGCGTACAAGCGGTGGCAAGCCCGGAATCGTTATGGCAGTGTATGCCTATTTTATCTGAGAATATCTCTGTGCAGCTTAAGGTTATCTCCATTACATCATCGGGCATTGCGCCGCCGTTGGTATCGCAAAGCACCAGATAAGCTGCACCGGCGTCGTTTGCGGCTTCAAGGCATTTTAGAGAATACTCGCTGTCAAGCATAAAGCCGTCAAAGAAATGCTCCGCATCAAAGATCACGTTCAGACCGCATTTAACAAGGAAGCTCACCGTATCGTATATCATACGAAGGTTTTCCTCCGGGGTCGTCCTGAGCACCGCTTCCACCTGGTATCTTGAGCTTTTTCCGAATATCGTCACCCAATTTGTGCCGCAGTTTACCAAAGATCTCAAAAGCGCGCTGTCCATTGCAGCCTCACCGGGTCTGCAGGTACTGCCAAAGGCGGTGAGCTGTGCGTTTTTAAGCTTCAGCTTTCTTGCCTTTTCAAAAAACAGCTGATCTTTGGGGTTGGACCCTGGATTGCCCGCCTCGATAAAAGCAACGCCGAGCTCATCGAGCAGTGAAACGATCTTCAGCTTATCGTCAATCGAAAACGAAATACCCCTGCCCTGCGCACCGTCGCGCAAGGTGGTATCGAGCACGGATATTCTGTTTTTGCTGCTATACTGTTTATTTGACATGCAAAAACTCATAAACCTTCTTTTCCATATCTTCTTTATCGCAAACGCTCAGATGGCGTTCGGGAAGAGTGCGCAGCTCTTTGAGCTTTTCGGGCATCAAAACGCCCGTCATCCTTTCAAGCTCATCGCAGGCTTCAAATTCGTCGTCAAACTCCCTGCCTGAAATAGCCTTGAGCACCGTGCCCGAGAATTTATACGGGCTTGCGGTGGAAACCACGATAGTTTTAGTGGTATCGCAGGTTTTTTCCCTGTACTTTTGGTACACCGCGCTTGCTACCGCTGTATGGGGATCCATCACGTAGCCTTCCTCTTTATACACCCTGCCGATCTCTTCTGCTGCCATATCATCGTCCGCCCAAGAGCCGTAGTACCTTTCCTTCAGCTCGTTTGCCGCTTTTTCGGGAAGAGCGTATTTTCCGCTTTCCTTGAGCGAATCCATGAGCGCGCTCACTTCTTTATTATCGTGACCGCAGAGCTGATAGATAAGGCGCTCTACATTGGAGGAAATGAGTATATCCATTGAAGGAGAAGTGGTCTTGTAAAACTCGCGGTTCCGGTCGTATACGCCGGTGTTGATAAAATCGGTAAGCACATTGTTTTTATTGCTGGCGCAGATGAACTTGTTCACGGGAAGCCCCATCCTCTGCGCATAATCGGCGGCAAGGATATTGCCGAAATTGCCCGTGGGCACGCAGACATTGATCTTATCGCCAAGCTTTATCGCGCCCAGCTTCACCATATCGGCATACGCGCTGAAATAATATGCGATCTGGGGCACAAGGCGGCCGAAATTGATGGAATTTGCGCTGGAAAGCTGCTTGCCGTTTGCTTTCAAAACAGCGGCAAACTCTTCATCGGCAAAAATGTTCTTTACGCCCGTCTGAGCGTCATCAAAATTTCCGCGCACGGCGCATACATCCACATTTTCGCCCTTCTGGGTGACCATCTGCAGTCTCTGAGCCTTGGACACGCCCCCGTAAGGATAAAAAACGATGACTCTGGTTCCGGGAACGTCGGCAAAGCCCTCCAGTGCTGCCTTTCCGGTATCGCCCGAGGTGGCAACAAGGATAACGACTTCGTCCGTCACGCCGCCTGCACGCATGGAATTGGTCATAAGATGGGGAAGCATCTGCAGAGCCATATCCTTGAAAGCGGAGGTCGGGCCCCTGAACAGCTCAAGCACATATGAGTCCTTAAGAGCGACAACGGGCGCTGCGTCCCCGCCGGGGAAACGGTCCGCGCCGTAAGCCTTTGAGCACATCTCCTCCACCTTTTCATAGGTAAAGTCGGTGGTATATTTTGAAAGTATCTTTGCCGCGCGCTTATAATAGGGCAGGCTGACAAGCTCGCCTATCTCGTCCAAAGAAAACGCGGGGAAAGAGACGGGCACGAAAAGACCGCCTTCCTGACTTATGCCCTTTACAACTGCCTGTGCGCACGAAAGGTCGAGCGCCGCTCTTGTGGATGTGTATCTCATAGCGATAACTCCCGTAAATAATATATCTTATATTAACGATAAGGCTACCTAAACTTAGGCAGCCTTATGTAATAAATTATGATCCGGTACTAAAATATCATCAGATAACGTACTTTTTGATGAAATCAGGGGCCTCTGCGTCGGGACCGGAAACGGAGAGAACGAGGGTAACGGCTGCTTTTTCCGCATACTGTTCAAGAAGTTCAAAGAAGCTCTCCATCTGATCCAGGGGCTCGTTTATGATGCGCAGGAAACCGTCGATGAAAAGAAGGGAAAGATCATAGTTGGAAGCAAGGATGCCGCCAAGGAAACCAAGGAACTGATCGGTATTCTTGATAGCATACTCGGTCGCGTTGATGAAACGGATCTGATGACGCAGTTCAAACATATAGCTGTTATCATCGTCAATGAAAACGATGGAACCCTCGTGTGCCTTTACGGCCTCGTTGGCCATATCGATAATGCGCTTGGTCTTGCCGGAACCTTTCTTACCATAGATTATCTGAATCATGTGAAAGTCGCCTCCCATGTTTATTTCTAAACATATTATACATCAAACTTCGGTAAACCACAACCCAAAATAAATCAAAGGGCATCAAGTTCACAAAAATTTGCCGACCGATTATGCGTAACTATCAGAATTTATCTGCGCTCAGCGCTTTGAACAGCTCGGGATCGGCCTTTTCAAGCAGAGCTTCAAGCTCAACGTCGCTCATCACAGTGTTCCTGCCCTTGGCATAGATATCAGCGATATCCGCGTTCATGGCTGCGATGGCGGGATGGCGCTTATCGATCTTATCAACGCCGCTCAGACGATAGAAGGTGTTCACCCAGTGAGTGATACCGGCAAGGCCCGCAAAGGAATCGATGGCAACGCCCGCGGGACGGTTGAGCAGAGCCGCAGTATCGAAGATGTTGTATATCTCCTCGTCCTTTAACAGACCGTCCGCATGTATGCCGGCTCTGGTGGTGTTGAAATGCCTGCCCACAAAGGGAGTGCGCGGGGGGATCTGATAGCCGATGTTCTTTTCAAAATACTCGGCGATCTCTGTTATTGCGGTAAAGTCCATGCCGCCTGTATGACCTCTGAGGGAAGCGTATTCCATCGCCATAGCCTCAAGGGGGCAGTTGCCGGTGCGCTCGCCTATGCCGAGCATGGTGCAGTTGACCGCGGATGCACCGTAGAGCCATGCGGTCGAGGCATTGGTAACGACCTTATAAAAATCGTTGTGACCGTGCCATTCGATCCATCTGGAGGGAACATCTGCATAGTGCAGAAGACCGTAAATAATGCCCTGAACGCTTCTGGGCATTGCAACGCCGGGGTAGGTCACGCCAAAGCCCATGGTATCGCAGGCGCGGATCTTGATAGGAGTGCCGCTCTCCCTTGCAAGCTTCATAAGCTCGGTCGCAAAAGGAACTACAAAGCCGTAAAAATCGGCTCTGGTTATGTCTTCAAAATGACATCTGGGGGTAATGCCGTAGCTGAGCGCGGATTTTACAACGCCGAGGTACTGGTCCATTGCCTGCGCTCTGGTCATGCGCAGCTTTTTGAAGATATGATAATCCGAGCAGGAGACCAGAATGCCCGTTTCTCTCAGGTTCATGTCCTTGACGAGCTGGAAGTCCTTTTCGACCGCTCTGATCCAGCTGGTTATTTCCGGGAAACGAAGACCCAGATCCTGGCATCTTCTGACCGCTTCCCTGTCCTTTTCGGTATAAAGGAAGAATTCGCTGGCCCTGACTATGCCCTGAGGACCGCCAAGCCTTGACATGAGCTTGAACAGATCCACTATCTGATTTACGGAGAAGGGCTGGCAGCCCTGCTGACCATCCCTGAAAGTGGTATCGGTAAGCCAGATATCCTCGGGCATGTTCATGGGAACGACGCGGTGGTTGAACGCCACCTTGGGGACCGAGGTATATTCGTAAAGATCCCTGTAAAGGTTAGGATCCTGCACATCCTGAAGCTGATATTTATACTGCGCCTGTTCAAGCACATTTGTCCTTCTGTCATACTGGAGCACGTTCTTTCTGTCCATGATCCTGCCTCCTTCTTTTGGCGTGTCCTAAAAACTGTGTGCCGTATATAAACGGGGCTGAACGCCCAAAATGGCTCATTTCTTGACCTTGTAAAGATCAGTTGCTATTTATTTCGCCCATTCATGCAAAATTCCTTCTTTTTTTAAATAAAAATTTAAATAAAATGAAAGTTTCAGTTTTCAATCCTTCATTTTTATATTTATACGCATGTAAACGCAAATACATGCAATGTTTTGGCTTGACAAACAGGCGATATTATATTATATATATTAAGGTTATGTTTTTAGAAGGAGGTCATATAATGGCAAAAAAGCCGCTCGTTACTCTCCAAGAGGTGCGTGAGCTGGTCAAGAAGTATCCCACCCCGTTTTATGTATATGATGAAAAACTCATCCGCGAAAATGCGCGCAATGTCATGAAAGCCTTCTCCTGGAACAAAGGCTACAAGGAGTATTTCGCAGTCAAGGCTACCCCCAACCCCGAGATCATGCGCATTCTGCACGAGGAAGGCTGCGGCATGGACTGCTCTTCCATGACCGAGCTCATGCTGTGCAAGGCTGTGGGCATCGGCGGCAGCGAGATCATGTTCTCCTCCAACGCCACCCCCGCAGAGGAATATGCATACGCCTCTGAGGTCGGCGCCACCATCAACCTTGACGATATTACCCATATCGATTTTCTCAAGAACATCTCCGGCATTCCCGAGACCATTTCTCTCAGATACAATCCCGGCGGAGAGTTCCTTATCAGCAACGCGATCATGGACACCCCCGGCGAGGCAAAATACGGCATGACCCGTCCTCAGCTCACCGAGGCGATCCGTTATCTCATGCGCCTTGGTGCAAAACATTTCGGCATCCACGCTTTCCTTGCCAGCAACACCGTGACCGACGAGTATTATCCCGCTCTTGCCCGCATCCTTTTCAAGGTCGCAAAGGAGCTGCGCGACGAGACCGGCTGCCACATGTCCTTCATCAACCTTTCCGGCGGCATCGGCATCCCCTACCGTGAAAACGAAAGGGCAAACGATATTTTCGCCATCGGTGAGGGCGTAAGGAAGGCATACGAAGAGATACTGACCTCCGCGGGCATGGACGATGTCGCCATCTACACCGAGCTTGGCAGATTCATGCTCGGGCCCTACGGTCAGCTTGTATCTCAGGCCATTCACGAAAAGCATATATATAAGGAATACATCGGTCTTGACGCCTGCGCCGCAAACCTTATGCGTCCTGCGATGTACGGCGCTTATCATCATATCACCGTACTTGGCAAGGAAGACGCTCTCAGGGATCACAAATACGATGTTACAGGTTCCCTTTGCGAGAACAACGACAAGTTTGCGCTTGACCGCGCTCTGCCCAAGATCGACATCGGCGATTATCTGGTTCTGCACGACGCGGGCGCGCACGGCTTCTCGATGGGCTACAACTACAACGGCAAGCTCAGGAGCGCCGAGCTCATGAAATGTGTCGACGGTTCCTTCCGCCTTATCAGGCGCGCAGAGACCCCCAAGGATTATTTTTCCACCTTCGATTTCCTCGATATTTTCGACAAATAAACACATTCGGCACGGCGAAGGCCGTGCCGTTTTTTAGGAGCATATATGCAAAATATAAGCGTCACAAACGTAAAAGCGCACCCGGGTGACAGCGCTTTTCTGTTAAGCAGCGGCAATACCACGGTTCTTGTCGACACGGGTTTTGCCTTCACGGGGCATATAGTTGCCGAAAACGTAAGATGCGCGCTTGGCGAGCGTCCCCTTGATTACATTTTCCTCACCCACTCGCATTACGATCATGCGCTGGGCTCAGCTTATGTATTAAAAAAATACCCCATGGCAAAAGTTGTTGCCGGCTCATACGCATCCGGTATCTTTGCAAGGGAAGGCGCAAAGCGCGTTATGCGCGATCTGGATAAAAAAGCTGCGGCAGCAGCAGGCATAACCGCATACGAAGACCTGATAGACGACCTGCGCGTAGATATACCCGTAAATGACGGCGACAGGATCATCGCAGGTGATATGGAGTTCACCGCAATCCATCTGCCCGGGCACACCAAATGCTCTTTCGGCTTTTACATGGAAAAAGAAAAGTTCCTTATCGGCAGCGAGACTCTCGGCGTGTACTACGGCGGGAACGACGTTTGGCCCTGTTATCTTATCGGCTACAATACCGCTATGGAATCTATAAGCAGGGTCGAAAAAATGGATATCGAAAACATCCTTTTGCCTCACTTCGGGCTTGTTTCGGGTGAAAAAGCCAAATGGTACCTGAATACCGCAAGGCGCAGCGCAGTCGATACCGCAGAAACGATAGCCGCTATGCTGAAATCCGGCAAAGCCAAAGAGGATGCCCTGAATTTCGTCAAAGACCGCTTCTACCACGGCTCTGTCAAAACCATATATCCCCCCGACGCAATGGTAATGAACACCAACATAATGATCGATTTGATAGAGAAGGAACTTCTGTAGGTTTTTTCTTGGAAGAAGGCTTTGCCTTCTCCCAAACCCTCATCCACCAAGGGGGTACGTTCGAGATGGCTGCGCCCTCTCGAGCTCTGGGCCCAAGGGTTTGCAACCCTTGGATCCCGCGGCTTTTGGGATGCATATTTTCATGCTTCAGCTTACGCGTTGCCCGTAAAATATGGGCAACGCGTGATTTATTTTGCGGACGGTTATTCTTTAGGATGGTTACTAATAAAAATATGCGCGCAGCGCATACTTCACGTCCCAAAGGGACACTTAACTCTTCTCGCGGCGCAAGCCGCACTTAACATTTAAGGCGGTCGTGCCGGGCACGACCGCCTTAAATTTATTAATAATTCAAACCGAAGTTCAGCTCGTAGTAGTTGCCCTCGCTGTCGCGGTAAGCATAGGCTTTGCCGTTCTCATCCTTCATGGAATCGGGCATATACTTATCCTTATCGAAGCCGGGGACATCGTTGGGGCTGATGCAGACGCCGTTTTCATCGACCTTCAAAACCGCATCGTTCTTGGGCAGAGTGATGGGCAGCTTGCCGACGGGATTGAACCTGCCGAAGAAAACATCGAGAGTAGCATTGGGGAAGGTATCGAAGCCAACGGTGAGCGCATCGGCATAGGGCTCAACATTGCCGACCTGCCAAGCAAGGGGAACGTTGATATTGACGATGACCTTACCGCCGTTTGCATGCACTGCATCTGCAATGGCGGGGATGCGGTTTGCGCCGGAAAGGGTGGTTTCGGTATGTGTCTCTTCGGTGGGTCTGCCGTCGTTGTCTACATTGCAGACTACCTTGTCTTCGCAGATATCAAGCTCAAGATAACCTGCGGTAGCGGAGAAATATGCGCCGCTGGAGGGATTGAGCATGAGGATGGCGATATCGGCGTCCTTGGGATCATCGACCAGAGTATTGCCTGAGAGCATTTCTCTAAGCGCTGCGGTAGCCTTTTGAGCTGCTTCGGGTGCTTTGGTGAAAGCTTCGGCATATATCTTCTTGCCGCAATCGTTTGAAAGGGGCAGAGCGCCCTTGTTCTTCAAAAGTACAACGCTCTTTCTGTGAGCGGCAGCTGCGTTCTCCCAGTCGGAAGCGGTGGCAACAGCTTCAACAGCTGCCTTGGGATCGCGATAGGGATCCTCGAACATGCCCAGCTCAAACAGTTCTCTGAGAGTCCTTGCAACCGCTCTGTCAAGAGCCTCGTCGGTGAGAACGAGTTCTTCCTTATTATATCCCTCGGGGACGGGATGCTCGTCGTAATAACCGTTGGTGGAGCGGGCATAGGCTTCCTTGCCGCCGTCCAGATCGTACATGCCGGAGATCAGGTCAACGCCTGCGTTGTTGACCGCATAGCCGATCCTCTCGGGTATATCCAGAGCTTCAACGCCCCAGCTCATGTTGTGCACGATACCGGTATCGGAGTTGATGTAGCCGTCAAAGCCCATCTGAGTGCGCAGCATATCGTCGATGAAATACTTGTTGTATGCAAAGCCTCTGGGCGACATATCGATGGGATTGCCGTTCAGGTCTTCCTGCTTTGCGCTCTTTTCGGCTGCGGGCTTTGCGTAATATGGCATGATGGAGGAGGTCTTCTTGTTTACCGCCGCCTGGAATGCGGGCAGATGATATTTCTTGAGCGAGCCCTCGGTCTGATATACGTTCCACTGACCCATTGCATAATGGGGGTCAAAGCCGTTTTCACGTGCGCCGCCGCCGGGGAAGTGCTTTACGGTCATTGCAACGCCGTCTGCGGTAACGCCGTTATCGCTGCCCTGAATTCTGGGAACGATATGCTCAAAAATCTCGGTCACGAGCTCGG
>SVHB01000062.1 GCA_015056005.1 Clostridiales bacterium | reverse complement strand
GGAGCATTGATGGAAGAATTCACGCGCGCCACGGGCATGACCATAATCGACCTTATGTCCTACCGCGAAAACCCAATAGATAAAATGCACATCTTAAAAGAGCATGATATCCCCATCGTGATGGTCTACGGAGACTCGGACGATGTGGTGCCCTACGAAGAAAACGGGCTCGTGCTTGAAAAATACTATAGAGCAAACGGAGGCGTGATAGAGGTTTTCGGGAAAGAGAACTGCGGGCATCATCCCCACGGGCTTTCTGACCCAACGCCCATCGCCGATTTTATCAGTAAATACGGTAAATGATCACATCATATAAAGGAGGAATAAAGCATGTTTTCCAATGTTTCACCAAGCGGTATCTTAGTTATCGCGATCATACTTTCGGTGTTCGTGTTTTCCTGCGTCCTTATGTTCCTTATCTATTTCCGCTATAAGTCCATGCAGGATCAGATCGCCAAAAACGACGGCAGGAAAGCCGCGGGCGGCTATGTGCAAAGGGTCAGGAAGGATTTTATAAGCGTATACAGCCAAAACGGAAACAACACCAACACCCCCGCGATCATCGAAAACGCACAGGCGGTAGCCCTGCGCGGCTGCCTTATGGGCGAAAGATTTTTGAACAACGCGGTTTCCATCATGGTCACGCTGGGCCTTTTCGGCACCTTTTTGGGACTTACCCAGTCGGTGTCCTCGCTCTCGCTGCTTGTCACCCAGAGCTCTGCGGGCGAATGGGAAAACCTTCTGGATAACGTTGGCGGCGGGCTCATGAGCGCGCTTTCCGGCATGGGCGTGGCTTTTTATACCTCGCTTGTAGGCGTTGCCTGCGCTATTGTCATAACCATCCTTCGCTCCGTGTTCAGCCCTCAGGCGCAGAGGGAAAAGCTGACCGCGATGACAGAGCTTTGGCTTGACCACTCCGTAGCCATGGATATCGAGCCCGAGATAGCCAGCGACGAAGCGATGATGATAAAGCAGCTTCGCGATGAGATCAGGACCGCAGCCGACGCGATGGCGCAGTCGCTCGAGGGCGCGGGAAGAGCCATGAGCAACACCATGCACGATATGAGCGACCAGATAGAAAAATTCGGTCAGGTGGTAAGCACCTTCAACGGCAATGTGCGCGATTTTTCCGAGTTCAACTATAACCTTCGCCATTCCATCGAGCTTATGGACGTAAATTTTTATAAGCTCGCTCAGGCTATGAACGATACCCAGAAGACCATCGAGCGGGTGACCCCTTATTCGGGAGGAGGGCTTAAGCGATGAGAAAAGGCAGAGCAGGGCTCAGAAGCGCGACCGCCGCTCAGACTCACGACGGCGAGCAGGGACACTGGCCTTCCTTTGCGGACATGATGTCTTCGATAGCGCTCGTGCTTTTCTTTATGATGCTGCTTGCGTATATCCAAAACCTTGTAACGGGCAATAACCTTCTTAACACCAAGAAGCAGTATGAGACTACGCTCACTCAGGTCGAGGAAGCCAAGGATGAGCTGGCAAGCCTTAATTCCGAGATCGAAGCCATCCGCCTGATGCTTGCTCAGGAGCAGGGCGACCTTGCCCTGACCCAGCAGGAGCTTGAAGACGCAAAGGAAATGCTTTTGATGAGCCAGTACACCATCGACCAGCAAAACGCGATAATCTCCTCTCAGCTTTTGGATCTAAACGAGATGAAGGGGCAGATGCAGACCATCGCGTATTTAAGGCTCTCGACTCTTGAAAAGGTAAAATCCTCCATCACTCAGGTCATGGGCGCGGATGCAAACGTCTCCCTTGGCGCCAACGGCAACCTCATCCTCGGCGAAAACCTCTTCTTCGATTACGGCTCCTATGCCTTAAAAGAGGACGGCGAAGCGCTTTTGGACGAGCTGGGCAAGGCGTTCGTGCTCTTTTTGTCCGATACCGAGACCTCGCAGTATGTCGATTCCATAGTGATATCGGGTCATACCGATTCCAAGGGCACAGCCAGCGCCAACCGCACCCTTTCCACCAACAGGGCAAACGCGGTTTTGAACTACCTCATGGCAGACGGTAAAATGACAGGCTTTGAGGATAAGTTCTCCGCAGCCGGCTATGGCTCCACTCGCCCCATCGATACCAACGACACAGACTCGGGCAGGCAGAACAATAGAAGGATAGAAGTCTCCATAATCTTAAAGGATGATTCCGTTTTGGGCATCGTTCAGCAGTTCTTGCAGGAATCCGGCAATGTCACGCAGAATACTATACAGGATAACTCTGCGGCGGTTTTGCCGTAAGAAAACAGAATTGGGGATAATTATGGAAAGGCTTAAAAATATAAAGTGCTTCCTTCTTGATATGGACGGCACCTTCTACCTTGGCGACAGGCTTCTTGAGGGCAGCCTCGATTTCATCCGCGCGCTTGAAGAGCGCGGCATAAGCTATCTGTTTTTGACCAACAACTCCTCCAAGAGCGCAGATCATTACATTCAGAAACTGCACAGGATGGGGCTTGATACCAAAAACGTATTGACCAGCGGACAGGCTACCGCCATGTACATCAACGAGCATTACAAGGGCGTTCCCACCTTCCTTCTGGGCAACGATATCCTCAAGGAAGAAATGATAAGGATGGGCGTGAACGTGGTCGAAGAAGGCGCAGAGCTCGTCTGCATCGGCTATGACACCTCCTTCACCTACAAAAAGATGTGCACCTTCTGCGATTATCTCAGGGAAGGCAAGCCCTATATCGCCACCCATCCGGATTTCAACTGCCCCGTAGATTCCAAAACCGGTTTTGAGCCTGATATCGGCGCGATAATCGCCTATGCAAAGGCGGCTACAGGCAGAGAGCCCATGGAGATCATCGGCAAGCCCAACGCGCAGATCGTCCGCGCAGCTCTGGAAAGAACCGGCAGCAAGGCAGAGGAGACCTGCATGGTAGGCGACAGGCTTTATACCGATATCGCCACAGGCCTTAATTTCGGTATGCTCTCCCTTCTGGTCATGACCGGCGAAGCCACCTATGAGGACTTAAAGACCACTCCCTTCAAGCCCGACATCGTGCTTGAAAGACTTTCTAAGATCATAAAATATCTTGACTAAACAATATAAGCGCAGCATATCCGCTGCGCTTTTTTTGAGGTAATGCTATGGAGATAATGGATAAAGTAAAAGCCGCTGCGCTTTCAATGCAGCGCTATAACTGGGAGCAGGGGACCTTGGCTCAGGCCTTTCTTGAAAGCGGAGATACGGATACCGCCATCCTTTTGGCTGTAGAGGGGGCGAACAGGCAAAACAGCGAGGGCAGGTGCAGCCATATCGGCAATTCCACCGCCGCCACCGACCCCTGCGCCGTGGGCGAAGCTTTGGTCTTTGCCGCAGATAAGACCGGAGACGATTTCCTTGCCGATGCAAAAGAAAAGCTTATCAAGTGGGCGCTGTTGGATGCTCCCAGGAACGAAGATGGCATAGTTTACCATATGGTGAACTCAAAGGAGTTCTGGGTGGATTCCTTTTATATGCTTCCGCCCTTCCTTGCAAGCGCAGGGTATTTTGACGAAGCCATAAAACAGATAAACGGTTATTGGTCAGCGCTTTTTGATAAAGAAAAGCGCCTTCTTTCCCACAGATGGGACGACGGCGCAAAAAGGTTTATCAGAAAGGATTTCTGGGGAGTCGGCAACGGCTGGGCGATAGCGGGAATGGCAAGAGTCCGAGCGCTTTTGCCGGATGGCTTTGATGCTCAAAAGCTTCTGCTTGAAACGCGCATAAAGACCGTTCTGGACGCCGCGATCCCGCTTCAAGCAGAAAACGGCATGTTCCACGACGTTTTGGATGATGCTTCCGCCTTCTTAGAGTTAAACTTTGCTCAGATGCTTGCATACACCGTGTTCAGAGGCGTAAAGGAAGGATGGCTGGAGGAAAAATACCTGCCCGCAGCAAACAAAGCGTATCAGGCAGCTGTATCAAACGTGGATAAATACGGCCTTGTCAGAAATGTCTGCGGCATGCCCACCTTTGACCATCCGGGCACAGCGGCGGAAGGTCAGGCGTTTTTTATACTGATGGAGAGCGCAAGGGAGAAGCTCTGTTCATAGCAAGCGCTTTTTGCCCATGAAATACAGGCAGGAAACGGTATAGCCGCTCTTGCCGTACATTTTGTCAAGTCCGGAATAGGTGTATCCAAGGAATGCTTTATTAAAGCCCGCTTTGTAAAGCTCAAGAGTTCCAAGGTACACAAGCCTTGAGGCGATGCCCCTGCCGCGGCGGCTGTTCCTTGTCGTTGTGCAGCCGACGCTGCCCGTGTCCTTATCCTCGGTGCCGAAGGAGACGATGAGCGTTCCCAGGACGGTATCCTTTTCAAGGGCTATCATAACTCGCTGAGAGGAGGAGCCGTCATACAGCCTTTCGTTTTTGTAATACTTTGTAAATTCGCTCCATGCATCATCGGTGCAGCTTAAAACCGCCGGGATATCATCCGGGCCGGCCCATCTGCATTCATAGCCTTCGGCTTTTTTGAATCTATCGCTCAGGGTAAAAATATCGTCGCTCAGGCACAGCTTCATATCGAAGCAGTTGGCGCTGTCCCAAAAATGCTCATAGCCGCGCTTTTTGAAAAATTCGGCGTTTGATTTTGGGATAAGGGGGCTGATCCCTTCAAGCTCCAAGTCTTCCTTAAAAGGCGGCTCCGCCACGGGAATCCCCGGGCAGAGGTATTCCCTTCCCGCGCCGATAACGACTTCTTCATAGCCCTTTGAAAGAATGAATTCCTCGCATTTTTTAAGCAGGCTTTTGCCGAAGCCTTTGTTTCGGTATTCCTTATCCACGCAGAGCATTATGATCGCATTATCCAAAACGACGGCGGCAGCAAAAAGGCTGCCGCTGTCGTCGTATGCAAATACTTTGTTCTCTTTAGATGACAGAATACGCCTTGCGATGCCCTCGCTGCGCACAGCAAAGGGGAAATTCCTCACAAAAAGAGCGTAAAGCTCGTCATATAAATTCTTCATGCTCAGCCCCAGTTGTAATTGATAAGGCCGACGATGTACAGAACGATGATAACCGCGGGAACGATGTAGGCAAACAGGGGCTTCATCCAGTTCTTTACCTTCAGACCCTTGCCGGTGTTGGCCTCAGCAAGGAGGTTATCCCAGCCCCAACCGAAGCGCTTGTTGCAGCAGAACAGGACAATGATGAACGAGCCTATGGGCAGAAGGTTGTTGTTTACGATGAAATCCCATACGTCCAACCACGCAGAACCGGGTGCGAAGGGCTGAAAGCCGCTCCATACGTTGTAGCCAAGAGCAGTGGTGGTGGAGGTAATGATAAGGCCGATGGCGCAAATGATGCAGCCCTTGGGTCTTGACCAGCCGGTAAGCTCTCTTACGCAGGCAAGTATGTTTTCAAACACCGCAAAAACGGTGGACATAGCCGCAAAGACCATGAACAGGAAGAACACGGTGCCCCAAAGCCTGCCGCCCGCCAGGTTGTTGAAAACGGTGGCCATGGTGTCGAAAAGAAGGTTGGGGCCGGAGTTTACTTCAACGCCGTAGGTGAAGCAGGCGGGGAAGATGATCAAGCCTGCGATAATTGCAACCGAGGTATCAAGGATGATGATGTTTACGGATTCGCCAAGCAGGGATCTGTCCTTGCCGATATAGCTTCCGAAGATCGCCATGGAGCCGATACCGAGGCTGAGAGTGAAGAACGCCTGATTCATAGCGGCGACTATAACATTGGGAGTGATCTTGGAAAGATCGGGCAGGAGATAGAATGTCAGACCTTCCTTTGCGCCGTCCATTGTGCAGCTGTTTATCGCAAGCACTAAAAGCAGCACAAGCAGGGCGCTCATAATGTACTTGGTGATCCTTTCAAGACCGCCCTGAAGCTTGAAGCTCAGAACGAGGAAGCCTATGATGACTACGACGATCATATAGCCCATGTTGACAACGGGCTTGGATATCATCGAGCCAAAGCTCAGATCGGCGGAATTTCCTGTAAGGAAGCTGACGAAGTAGTACACAAGCCAGCCGGCAACAGTGGTGTAGAAGCTCATGAGACAGATGTTGCCCAAAAGCGCCAGATAGCCGTGGAGATGCCATTTCTGCCCGGGCTTTTCAAGCTTCTGATACATTTTGACCGGGCTTGCCTGAGAAGCTCTGCCCAGAGCAAATTCCATAACCATTACAGGAAGACCTATGAGCACAAGGCAAATGATGTATACTGCAACAAATCCGCCGCCGCCGTACTGACCGGCCATCCATGGGAACTTCCATACATTGCCTACGCCGATTGCGCAGCCGGCGCTGAGGAAAATAAAACCAAGACGAGACGATAAACGTTCTCGCTTTTCCATAGTGAAAGCCTCTTTTCTTATTTATGAGTGGATTTCATTATAGCAGTGTTTTCAGTAGTTGTCAAAGAATATATACAAATCAACATATAAAACAAACTCCGGCATTGTCAGCAACAAACGCATTGCCACAAAGCCGCGCTTCTGCTATAGTATATATGTTATAAAAACAAAGGGACTGATGTTATGAACAGATTCAAAGAGACCTTCAAAGAGGGCTCGGGCATCAAAATGCTTTTGATCTCCATCCTTATAAGCGGTCTTTCCTACGGCCTTTATAAGGGCATGCTGGATAACTTCCTTGCAGAAGTGGTACAGATGACCGAAATGGACAGGGGCATTACCGAGTTTTTCAGGGAACTGCCGGGCGTTTGCCTTGTGCTCATACTTGCGGTGTTTTATATGTTCTCTGCAGAGACCATGTATAAAGCAGGCGCGGTCATAATGCTCGTTGGTATGGGCATGCACGCAGTGCTTCCTCCCACCAAGGTTCTGGCAACGCTTGCCATCTGCATGTTCGCCCTTGGCGAGCATATCCAGCTGGGCATGAAATCCACGCTCACCTTAGGCTATGCAAACAGCGATAAAGGCGGCGCGGCGCTTGGCATGCAAAGCGCGGTCAGTCAGATCGGTACGCTCGTTGGCTATTTTGTCATTGTCATCGCCTTCTCCCTTTTTGTAAAGGATCAGCCCTATACCCTGTTTTTCTCCATCGCCGCCATCCTTGCGGGCGTGAGCATGGTTTTCGCCTTCAGGATAAAGGGCAAAAGCCAGACCGATTCCACCAAGCGCAGGTTCTATTTCCATAAGAAATATAACAAGTATTATATGCTTGAAATGTTCTACGGCGCGCGCAAGCAGGTCTTTTTGACCTTCGGCCCCTATGTGCTCATACTGTTCTACGGCGCAAACGCCGCCACCATATCGCTGCTGTTTGCAATCTCCGCCATAGCCTGCTTCATCGCTTCCCCCATCGTGGGCAGAATAATCGATAAGGTCGGCTATAAGGTTGTCATGGTGGCAGATACCCTCATACTTGTCATCGTCTGCTTCTTCTACGGCTTTGCGCACAGGCTGTTTTCCATGGACGCGGCATTTATCATCTGCTGTGTAAACTATGTGCTGGATGCGGTGATATCCCTTGCCTCCATGGCTTCCAATGTTTATGTAAAGGATCTTTCCGATTCCGAGGAAGAGGTCAAGGCGACCATATCCACCGGCGTTTCCATAAATCATGTGATCACCGTTTTCATAGCCCTTTTCGGCGGCTGGATCTGGACAACCCTTGGCATGGAGACTCTGTTCATAGTCTCCGCAGTGCTGGGTCTTATCAACAGCGCTTATGCCGCAACTGTTAAAAGCAGAAAGCAGCTTGAAGGCTCAAAGACAAACGCCGCGCTGTAAAAATTTTTGTTCAGCCCGCATTCTGCGGGCTTTTTTGATGGTGTTTTTTACCGCAATATGATATCATTGTTGTATCGAAAACAATACCGTGCATTTGATCAAAAGGGGCGATATATTTTGTGGAGCTTTGTTTCTACATGGTATTTTTCCAAACAGGCCGCTCAGGCAGGGAAAGCCGTGCTTGAATCGGGCGGAGATGCGATGGATGCGGTTATAAAAGGCATAAACCGCGTGGAATCCGACCCCGAGGTGGAATCCGTGGGCAAGGGCGGTTTTTTGAACGAAAACGGCGAGCTTGCGCTGGATGCCGCAGTTATGGACGGAAATACCATGAAAACCGGCGCGGTCTGCGCTGTGCGCGGCTTTGAAAACCCCATCAACATCGCAAGGGCGGTCATGGAAAACACAAAGCATAATATCCTGATCGGCGCGGGCGCGGAAAGCTTTGCAAGAAATATGGGCATAAAGGAATCCGACATGGAATCCCTGATCACCGATCATGCACGCGATGTGCTGAAAAAAGCCGAGGAAAAGGGTCACGATACCATAGGCGCGATAGCGCTGGACAGCTTTGGCAAAATGGCGGTGGGTACCTCCACCTCGGGCGCGAACATGAAGCTGATGGGCAGAGTCGGCGATTCTCCCCTTATCGGCAGCGGCTTTTATGTGGAATCGGGCGTGGGCGGCGCTGCGGCAACGGGGCTCGGCGAGGACATAATGCGCACCTGCTGCTCGTTTCGCTGCGTTGAATTTATGCGCATGGGGCTGACTCCCAAAGAAGCTGTGGAAAAGACGGTCATCCTTGCGCATGAGACCATAATCAGGCACGGCGGAAAACCCGACTGCATCGCCCTCATATGCATGAACGCAAAGGGCGAATATGCAGCGGCAGCTAATCACAAGGGCTTTACCTACGCTTTTGCAGACGAAAACACGCCCCCTCAGGTAACCGAGGTCACACCTATAATCGATAAGGACGAAGACGGTCCGCTTTTTGACGGGGTCGCAGGCTATGAAAGATAAAGGAGGATGCGCATGCCCAAATACGCAAAAAGCATCAACAGGGTAATCAAAGTAAAGCAGGGCTATATAAGGGGCGTGCCCTCGGGCAACCCGGCGTATACCGTCTTTAAGGGCGTGCCATATGCAAAGCCGCCGGTTGGGCAGTATCGCTTTAAGCACGCTCAGGCCGTGGATAACTGGGAGGGCATAAGGGACTGCACTTCCTTTCCCAATATCTCCATCCAGAACCCCTGGGAAGAGGGCAGCTTTTATCAGAAGGAGTTTTTCTGCGATCCCCCAAGGATGAACGAGGATTGTTTGTATCTGAACATCTGGACAAGCGACACGAGCGGCACAAAAAGGATGCCCATACTTTTCTGGATACACGGCGGAGGCAATGTCGCGGGCTATTCCTTTGAGCCGGAGTTCGACGGCGAAGCGTTTTTGCGGCGCGGCTGCATACTTGTGACCATAAACTACCGCCTTGGCGTTTACGGCTTCTTTGCCCATCCCGAACTTACCAAAAGGGACGGCTATAGCGGCAATTACGGGCTTTCCGATATAATCAAGGCGCTTGAATGGGTAAATGAAAACGCTCCCGCTTTTGGCGGAGATCCTGATAACATCACCGTTTTCGGTCAGTCCGCAGGCGGCGGGCTCACCAAGAACCTTCTGATGTCCAAAAAAGCAAAAGGGCTGTATAAAAGAGCCATCGTGCAGTCCTCGGGCGGCATCGGGAGCCCGGGCATGACCGCCGCTCTTTCCCAAAAGGAAGAGATAGGCAAAAAAGCGGCGGATGCCATAGGCTGCACCCTGGATGAGATGATGCACGCGGATGCGTTCGAGCTTTACAAAAAGCTCAGGACCGCTGCCGAGGAAAGCGGCGCAAGAGGGCCGTTCAGCCCCTGCGTCGACGGGCTTTTCCTGGAAGACGGGATTTACGAGACCTTCACCCAAGGCAAGTATCACGATGTTGACATCATGATGGGCTGCGTCGCCGGCGATAATTCCCTCTTTGGCAGGGACGGGGTCAAAATGACCCGCCGTATCGCGGAATTCGGCGAAAACGCGATAAAGACGGGGCATAAGCCGATGTACCTGTATTATTTCGACCGAATGATGCCGGGCGACGACGCGGGCGCTTTCCATTCCGCAGAGCTCTGGTATGTGTTCGGTACCCTTGACCGCTGCTGGCGGGCGATAGAGCCGGGGTTTACGGCGGGCGACTGGCTGCTTTCAAACGCGATGACCGATTATTGGTGCGCTTTTGCCCAAACGGGCGATCCGAACAATGCAAAACAGTCCAAATGGCAGCCCTATAAAGGCTTTGGCGGCAGGATCATGCACATGAACGAAAGGATTATCGCCGAAAACGACGATTCCGATATATTTGCTCTTTAAGAAAAATAAAAATTTATTTTGGAGGACAGAAATGAAGTACAATTTTGACGAGATCATCGACCGCGTTCATTCTCAGGGCAGCTATTCGACCAAATGGTCTTCAAGTCCCTATATGGCGGGCATGTTCAAATCCGATACCGTTCCCGAGGACAGGCTCTGCTTCTTTGTTGCCGATATGGACTTCAAATGCGCTCCTGAGATCATTGAAGCCACCAAGCGCGTAGCCGAGCACGGCATTTTCGGCTATTCCACCGCTCCCAAGGAATATTTTGACGCAGTTATCCGCTGGATGAAGGAAAGGTATTCCATCGACGTTACCGAAGAACAGATCCACTGCGCACAGGGCGCGCACCATGCCGTGGTCGAAGCGGTCGAGCGCCTTACCAAGCCCGGCGACGGCGTTATCGTTCCTCTGCCCACCTATTACTATCGCGGCGATATCAACGGCGTCGGCCGCTATTACGTCGGCTGCCAGATGAAGAACGACAACGGCTATTATACCTTTGACTGGGATGCCTTTGAGGCGGCCTGCAAAGAGACCCAGAACACCATGGTCATCCTCATGCAGCCCCATAACCCCACCGGCAGGGTCTGGACCGAGGATGAGATCCGCCGCATAGCCGATATCTGCCGCAAGAACAATGTCATCATGCTCTGCGACGATGTTCATATCGATTTCAAGCGCCACGGCAAGGATATCATCCCCTTCATGAACGTGGTAGGTCCCGAGGGCATCGTAATGATCACCGGCCTTGGCAAGACCTTCAACCTCGCAGGTCTTTCCCTCACCAATGTAATCATCAAGGACGAAGCGCTTATGAAGAAGATGGGCAGGGGCAATACCATGCTGTCCCCCTTCTCCATTGCAGCCTGCATCGCCGCCTACAACGAGTGCGGCGACTGGGTCGATCAGCTCAACGCATACCTTGACGAAAACATCGATTACGTTGTAGAGCGCGTGAACAAGGAGATCCCCGGCGCAAAGGTACACGCCCCTGAAGGTTCCTATATCCTTTGGATCGATTTTACCGATTGCGGCTATACCGCAGAAGAGCTCGACGCCAGGATCGGCGGCAAAGCCCATATCGGCCTTTCCGACGGCGCCGGCATGGAGCCCCCCAAGGGCACCATTTTCAGAAGATTCTGCGTCACCTCCCCCAGATCCGTAGTCATCGAAGCTGTCGACAGGCTCGTCGAGTGCATGAAATAGCAGTTGATCTATTGCCATAAAGCGATATAAGCCACACCCCATTTGGTTCCCTGTACTTATACAGGTCATCAAATGGGGTGTATTTTTTTATGCAAAGATTTGAAGGATTTCATGCTCGGATGAAAGCAGCCGCAAAATCTTTTCGATCCTGCATCGGTCGTTTCTGTTTTTGCCAGAGCTGATTCAAACAGGGTCAAAGTATCCGCATATCGCTCTTTTGGGGTTACCTTCGAGAGGGCTGCGGTTTTTTGGTGAAGGGTTTCACCCTTCCCCGAGCCCGGGGGACGTTCGAGAGGTTTCACCTCTCGAGCTCTCCACCAAGGGATTGCATCCCTTGGATCCCGAAGACTTTGGTATCAGGAAAAATTATGCTTATGCTTACGAGGAACCCGTAAAGTATGGGTTCCTCGTGATTTGTTTTTAGGAGAGTCAGGCGGTGGAGTGGGATTCGTGGTATATGGAAGAAGGTTATGCAGGGGCAGCCAATGCAGGCGGGGAATATATTGCGCCTTTGGCGCAGCGATATACGCTTCGCGTGCGATATTCACCTTTGGTGAGCGATATGCGGCTTGTGCGCGCGATATGTGCGCGAACATGGGTTTGCGGCTTATCACAAGTAACTAAAATTCAAACCAATATATTTTCGCTGTCGTCTGCATCCGCGCACGCAAAATACACTTATCGCTTCCACGAACCAAGAACAGAAACGGACGATTGACCGTCCCAATCTCCGCAGCATAACCGCTCAAAAAAGCAATCACGCGTTGCCCATACTTTCCGGGCAACGCGTAAGCTAACGTATTCAATTACTCTTCTCCAAATGCCGCGGAGTCCAGAGGATGCAATCCTCTGGTGGGATGGGGCTTGGGGAAGGGTGAAACCCTTCACCAAAAACCATCCCTCCCCTCCGTCCCCTACAGCTCGTCCACGCCAACGACCTCGAGCGTGGAGCCGTTGATATGGAAATGAACGTCGAAGGAGGAATAGCGCATGGAATATTTGCGGTTGGGGTCGTGCTGATAGGAAGGTCTGGGGTCATCGCTCAGGCACTCGATGAGCGCGGCGCGCTTATTCTCGGGGATGATCGAAAGGAGAGCGTCCGGGAAGACCACATGGAGCTTGTGCCCGCTTTCCTCGTCAGCGTAGCTGCCGACGGCATCGGGGTGGCTGTCGGCGAAGGGGATGTAGGGCTTTATATCGATAATTGGGGTCATGTTGAGCAGATCAACGCCGGAAACTATGAGCACATGCCCCTCGTTTTCGTCAAACTCAACGCGCTCGAGTTTTACGCAGGTGAGCCCGATGGGGTTTGGGCGGAAGGGCGAGCGGCTGGCGAACACGCCCACGCGCCTGTTGCCGCCAAGGCGCGGGGGACGCACGACCGGGGAGAACCCCTCGCGGTGCGCCTTTGAAAAATCGAAGATCAGCCAAAGATGGGAAAACCCTTCAATGCCGCGAATGGCATCCGGGGTGCGGAATTTCGGCTCAAATACTATGCGTCCCATGAGCGAAGGCGCCCTGCCGCTCTGGCGCGGGATGCCGAACTTGTCCGAAAAATCCGTGCGTATGTAGGCTATGGGCTCAACCATCCATCTGTCTGACATATGATCCTCCAAAACAAAAGCTGATCATATTATATTGCCTGCAAATAAAAAAATCAACCGCATCCTTGCTTGACTTAAAGTGCGCGGTTTTATATACTATTTTATATACTAAAACAAGTTGAATTTTTGAAGGGAGATCGCGGCATGCTTTACCCCAAAAATCAAAATAAAGAGCTTTCTAAAGAGCTTTTTATGAACCCCACAAGCGAATACCGCGGCACGCCTTTCTGGGCGTGGAACGGAAAGCTCAATGACGATGAACTCAAAGAGCAGATCGAAATATTCAGAAAAATGGGCCTTGGCGGCTTCCATATGCATGTCAGAACTGGCATGGACAGCACATATATGACAAGCGAGTTCATGCACTATATCCGCACCTGCATTGAAGAGGCAAGGGATAAGAACATGCTCGCGTGGCTCTACGACGAGGACAGATGGCCCTCAGGCTCTGCGGGCGGCGCAGTTACAAGGGACAAGCCCGAAAACGCCAGAAAGACCCTGCTTCTGACCACCGAACCCTACGCGCCCGACCGCCCCTACATGGCAAGAAGACCCGAGCCCGGCAGAGGTCAAAGAGCGGTGAGGCAGGATAACGGCACTTTGCTTGCCGTTTACGATATCTGCTTAAACGACGACGGCACGCTCAAAAGCTTTGACAGGATACCCGAGACCGAGGAAGCAAAAGGCGTAAAATGGTACGCCTATCTTGAGCATTCCACCGCAGACCCTTGGTTCAACGACGCGGCGTATGTCGATACCCTGAAAAAAGAGCCGATAAAAGAGTTCATAGAAAGGACCCATGAGGTCTATTACAAAAACGTGGGCGAGGATTTCGGCGGCATCTGCCCCGCGATATTCACCGACGAGCCCCAGTTCACACCCAAAACCACGCTCTCCTTTGCAAACGAAAAGAAGAACGTCTTTTTGCCGTGGACCGATAAGCTGACTGAGCTGTATAAAGAAAAATACGGCGAAGACCTTTTACAAGTCCTGCCCAAGCTCTTGTGGGAGCAGGAGGGCGGCGAGCTCTCAGTCGTCAGGTGGAGGTTCCAGAACCTCGTGACCGACCTGTTTGTGGAAAATTACTGCAGGCAGATAGGCTCGTGGTGCGATCAGCATAACATCGCGCTTACCGGGCATGTCATGGGCGAGCCCACTCTTTCAAGCCAGACCGCCTATGTCGGCGACGCGATGCGCTGCTACAGGGCTTTCGGCATCCCCGGCATCGATATGCTCTGTGATTTCCACGAATACAACACAGCAAAACAGACTCAGTCCATCGTTCATCAGAACGGAAAAGAGGGCATGCTCTCCGAGCTCTACGGCGTTACCGGCTGGGACTACGATTTCAGAGGCTATAAGCTGCAGGGCGACTGGCAGGCGGCGCTGGGCGTGACCGTCAGGGTGCCCCATCTTGCCTGGATGACCATGAAGGGCGAGGCAAAGCGCGATTATCCCGCCTCCATCAGCTATCAATCGCCTTGGTGGGATCAGTACGCCATGGTCGAGAACCATTTTGCAAGGCTCAACACCGCGCTGACCCGCGGCAAGGCAAAGGTCAGGGTCGCGGTCGTTCACCCCATCGAAAGCTATTGGCTGCATTGGGGTCCCACCGACCAGACCGCAGCCATCCGCGACCAGATGGAAAAACGCTTCATCGGCCTTACCGAAGCGCTGCTCTTCGGCGGCATCGATTTTGACTTCATCTGTGAAGCCGAGCTGCCCCATTTCTGCGAAAAGGCGGGCAATCCCTTAAAGGTCGGGCAGATGGAATACGACGCGGTGCTCATCCCTCAGGTATACACCCTTCGCTCCACCACCATCGACAGGCTCTGCGATTTCAAAAACGCCGGCGGCACAGTTGTTTTTGCAGGCGCTTGCCCTCAATACGTGAACGCGGAAAAGTCCGACGGCGCAAAGAAGCTCTATGACATTTCCACCTGCGTCAGCGACGACGACAACGCCATCCTTTTAGCGCTTGAACCCTTCCGCTTCATCGATATCCGCAATATGGAAGGCAAGAGGGACGGCAGGCAGCTCTATCAGCTCAGGCAGGACGGCGAAAATTACTGGCTGTTCATCTGCAACGGCAAAAACCCTGTGAGCCCCGATGTCGATGATTACGGAAAGCTTCGCTTTACCTTAAAGGGCGAATATAAAGCCGAGCTCTATGATACCATGACAGGTGAGATAAGCA
>SVHB01000061.1 GCA_015056005.1 Clostridiales bacterium | reverse complement strand
TTCGCCCCAGCACGAACAGCGCAGAAAAACCTTGCCCGAAAGCTTTAACGGACTCACCAACGGACACATGGGCTCGCATCAGCTGCTGATAGATGATTTCTGCACAGCCGTTTATTTCGATAAGCTTCCCACCGTAAACGCATGGCAGGCTGCAAGGTATACCATACCCGGTCTGCTTGCACATGAATCGATACTTAAAGACAGCCTTCCCATCGATGTTCCCGACTGCGGAGATGCTCCGATAAAATAAAAAGAGCCGTAAGGCTCTTTTTTAGTCCCTGTAAATAGGGGTGTAATTGAGTTGTTCTTTCAATTCGTCCGCATCGGGAACATAGCTTCTGAGCTCGTTGTGAAAACCGGCAGAATGATCGGGATGGATAAAATGTGTGAACTCGTGAAATACAACGTATCTTATACATTCCTTCGGTGCGCCGACAAGGGCGGTGTTGAAGGTAAGTCTGCCTAGTTTATAATGGCAGGAACCCCACCTTGACACCATCGCGCGAAACACGATCTGAGGGTAAGCAACGCCCCTTTTTTCAAACAGCGGATAAACATCGTTAATGATGGATAAAACTTCCGTTTTGCATAAATCGGTCAGCCATTTTTTCATGACCCGCTTTTTCAGCGCGATATCGTTTACATCTTTAACAGTGAGGATGATCTTAAGGTCGGTCAGCTCAACACTGTTTTTGTTTCCCTGTACCACATTCAGCTCGTATTGAAACCCGAATACCCAAAAGCAGTCGCCGTTTTTGTAAGTATGGGTTTTATATGGTTCCTTTTGGTTCTGCCTGCGCTTTTCAAATTTATCAAGAGCATCCAGTATCTGTTTTGATTTTGAACGCATAAATTTTTCTATGGTCAAAATATCCACTCTTGGATGTGCGGAAACATTTACGCTCCCATCGGGCTTGATGCGCAGATTTATGTTTTTTACTTCCTTGCGCGCAAGATCGTATACGATCGTACGTCCGTCCAGAATAATGCGTTTTTTCATCAGTAGGTTATTTTTGCAAGCACGATGATATTCACTGCGTCGAGCTTGTACATGGAAAGCTTGCTGTATGTTCCGCTGTGATCGCGCCTGTAATCATTAAGATAATGGTTGAGATCGGAAACAAGATCCTTGTAGGTCGCAGCATCTTCTGCTTTTATGGCGATGGTCAAAGGCTGCTTTGAATAGTATTTGTCAAGTATGCCTGAGACATCGCTGCTGATGGAATCGGAATGAACAATATTGCCAAACCTTCTGTAATAGTTATATTTGGTTGAGGTGCAGGAGGGGATGCTGAATCGTTTGTACTCCTGACCGATGGTTCTGGTTGCATACATCTCCTTGTCGGTTATGTTAAAATATGCGTAAGGACAGACTGTGTTTGCATCCGCGTTGTCGTCCCATGTTGCGTCGCATTGGTAATATTTACCGCCTATGCGCACTATCGTCCAGCCGTGGGAACCGCTGACGTTGCCGTTTACGGGCATCGCCTCGCCGCCGATATATGCAGATTGAACGCCGCAGTATCGAAGCGCGAGCACGAATGCTTTGGAATAGCCTTCGCAAAGCCCTCTGCCGTTTACAAGAACGCCGTAAGCTGTGTTGACCTGATCGCCCGAGGTGGTATAGGTGCAGCGGCTTTTGACATAATCGTAGCAGTAAAGCTCTTTTTCGTATTCGCTTTTGCCGGATACGGCAGAAGCCACGGATTCGAGCACGCTTTCCAGCTGCTTTGATGCGCTGTCGTACTGGCTCTTGCTCATGGTGTAGCTCAAATTCACGCCAATGATCTGAGAGTTGTTTGAAGGATCGGAGCGGTAAGCGTACGATTTGGAAAAATGGATGAACTCGGGGCAGTCGGTGTAAAGGGCGAAAATGACTCTTTCAAGGCTGTCCTTGGATACGGAGTTCTTGAAACTGATCTTAGTTTCACAATCGTCTATCCGGTCGTAGAGCAATGCAAAAAGATCCTTTTCGCCTGAGCTGAGCTGGTCATAATAGAGCCTGCCGGAAAAGCCGGTCTTGGATACTGTGCTTCCGTGATCGTCATCGGGCTCCTCGGTGGGCTTCACCGTAGGCTGTGCGGTCTTTTCGGGAGCTTTGGTTTTTGTGGGCTTGGGAGTTTGGGTCTTTACGGGCTCTTTGGTGGGCTCGGGGGTGACCTCTATCACAACTATCTCATATACAGGGTCGGGCGTTGCGGTGGAAATGGGCTCTATTGCGTATGTATATACTCCTCCCATGTCCATCGGGGCTACCTGAAAGCAGCCCGCAAGCAGAATAAGCAGTAAAAAACATAAGACGGCAAGAAAATATCTTTTCATCCGCCGTACCTCCGAAACTTGAAATAAATACTTATATATGATAGAATATTTTTTGCTTGATTGCAAGGTTTTTCTGCAAAATATGCATTGACATAACGAAATATATGGGTTATAATATTAGAGCCGCTCGAAAAGGGCTTTAAAGTTGTGCAATGCGCACGCCCAGTAGGCGAGATTTGTAAGAGGAGGTGCTTACAGAAAATGTATGCTATCATCGAAACCGGCGGAAAGCAGTATAAGGTCACCAATGGCGACGTTATATTTGTTGAGAAGCTCAATGCCCAGGCTGAGGAGGAGGTTTCCTTCAACGTTCTGATGCTCAGCGCTGACGAAGGCGTTAAGGTTGGTGCTCCCTATGTTGACGGCGTTAAGGCAGTCGGCAAGGTTCTGGCTCAGACCAAGGGCAAGAAGATCACCATCGTCAAGTATAAGGCGAAGAAGAACTACGACCGCAAGATGGGCCACAGGCAGCCTTACACTAAGGTCGAGATCACTTCTATCGGCTAATGACAAGCGTGTTTCGGCTTAAGGCAGGTTTTTATGCCAAAGGCCATTCGGGTTATTCCGATGCGGGCAGCGATATCGTCTGCGCAGCCGTTTCCGCTCTGAGTCAGGGTGCGATCGGCGGCATGCAGCGCTTTGGTGTTAGATGCAAGGTGTATGTTGACGATGAAAAAGGCGTTCTTTGCGCAAAGGTTATTGATGAAAGACCGGGCAAAGCAGCCATCGCTCATGTTCTTATAGAGAGCATGTTCCACTCGCTCAAGGATATCCAAAGACAATTCCCGCGCAATTTGCGCATTATCTCATGTGACGGAGGTGTAACAAATGATTCTTAATCTTCAGCTTTTCGCTCATAAGAAGGGCCTTGGTTCTTCTCGTAACGGTCGCGATAGCGAAGCCAAGCGTCTTGGCCCGAAGCGTGCTGACGGTCAGTTCGTACTCGCCGGCAACATCCTGGTTCGCCAGAGAGGCACCAAGGTTCATCCCGGTGTTAACGTTGGCATCGGCAGCGATGATACCCTGTTTGCAAAGGTAGACGGCATCATGCGCTTTGAGCACAAGGGCAAGGATAAGAAGCAGGTCAGCGTTTATCCCGTTGAGGCTTCTGACTAAGCTAAACAACAAAAGCAGGCTTTTCGCCTGCTTTTTTGATATGTGAAGGTAGATCATGTTTATAGAAAAATCGCGCATCGATATGGATGCGACTTTGTTTTCCGGTCAGGCTTTTCGCTGGGACAGGGTCGAGGGCGGCTTTGTCGGCTGCACTCTTGATAATCCTGCCATAATCAAGGAACTGGATAACGGCTACGAAATAATAAGTCTTAAAGACGATGCTTTTTGGGAGAACTACTTTGACCTTGACAGAGACTATTCCCTGATAGCCAAAAGGCATGAGGACGACGAGAAGGTAAAGAATGCCTTTGAGTGCTGCCCCGGGCTTCGGGTGATGAATCAGCCTGTCTGGGAATGCGTCTGCGGTTTTATTATCAGCGCAAACAATAATATAGAAAGAATCCGCGGCATAATGAGAAGGCTGGGCGAGAACCTCGGCGAACCCATGACCCTTGACGGCAAACTGTTTTACAGCCTTCCCACGCCCGAGGCTCTGGTAAAATGCGGAACAGATGGGCTTTATAAGCTTGGCTTGGGCTACAGAGCGCCTTATCTTTATGAGACCTCCAAAATGGTCATGGACGGATTTGATCTTCAAGGGCTCAAAGATATGGGCTATGATGCTGCCTTAAAGGAGCTGTTAAAGCTCAAGGGTGTTGGCGAAAAGGTCGCTGACTGCATCCTGCTCTTTTCCTGCGGCTATGATAACGCCTTCCCGGTAGATGTTTGGGTAAAGCGTGTTATGGGCAGCCTTTACGGGGTTGAAGGAACTACTAAGGTTGTGAAAAAAAGCGCGTTCGAGCTGTTCGGAAACGATGCGGGCATAGTCCAGCAGGCGCTTTTCCACAGCGCAAGGCTTAAGATGATCGAGGTCTGATAAGGATGAACGAGTCGATCAAAAAAGTTATACAAGCGCTTGAAAATGAAAACATCGCCTATGAAATCGTATTTCACGAAAAGGTCAGCGCCATGGAAGAGCTCGAAAGCATCGGGCTTACCCAAAACTGCGATTTCGGCAAGAACCTTTTTGTGCATAACCGATCCGGCAAGGAGCATTTTCTGATCGTTGTCAGAGAAGATAAGCAGGCAGATCTAAAAAGCCTTGCAAGAGCCATCGGCTCATCAAGGCTTGAATTTGCCAAAGAAGACGAATTGATGAGCTTCTTGGGCGTAGGCTATGGCGCGGTGAGCTTATCCGGTGTAATAAACGATAAGGAGCACAGCGTAACCGTTGTTATAGACAATGACCTTAAAGATTCACAGCGTTTTGGGATGCATCCCAACGACAACACCGCAAGCGTGTTCCTTAAGATGTCGGATGCGATAAAGCTTGCAGAAAGCTGCGGCAACAGGATAATATATGCGGATATATAAGTAAAAACCTCGGATTTTAGATGAATATTTGTAAAATAGTTAAACCTCCCTATGGTTGTGGTCATTAGGGAGGTTTTAGTTATATCCAATGTGCGCTCGAGATTAAATATCCCTTGTGAAAGAGGCGGCTTTGGAGCTCAGCCAAATCGCACATTACACACTATAACGAACGGTACATAGAAGCACGCACGTTTATTCAACCAAAACGTTGAGATTTGTCAGTTCAGCGGTTTAATGCACTTCATGTATATCTTGTTGTTTTCTCTGTCGACTTTGCTAACAAAAAATTCTATTGGAGCCAAAATGACCTCATCGGGTTCGTTCTTAACATCAGGCATTAAGTCAAGTCGGATCGCAGGTGTGCCAGCCGAAGCAATTATTTCAACTAAAGTACATCCACTTGAGCCATATGATGCATTTTCTGCTTCATGCGGACTTAAGCTGCAAGAAGAAAATCCCCAATAGTTTAGAGACATTCCTTTTTCTAAATGATCAACAAACTTGGTTTTGATATTCCTGTATAATATCATTTCAGAGCCGAGCGGTGTCATACAAGACATCATATTGGAAATATCGGCTCTTGCGCGCTCAATGATTTGGTTTTTTACGCTTTGATTGTCAATAATTGGAAACCGCTTTTGATAGACTTGAAATAATCTCTCGCCTTCTTCTTTGCTGCAATTCCAACGTACATCAAAGCCTAACTCAAGGGCTTCGGCCATCATACCTCGGCCATCGTCATTGATAAGCTGAATGAACCTATCAATCGTTTTCTCATCTTCTCCCCAAAGAAGACCATTTATCAGCAAATAATCATTTGTTGTATAAAACTGTAGAGTTTCCTTTTGAGCCTCTGTCATGTATTTGTCTCCTAAAGATTCTTATCTGATTGTTTGTTTATATACTATCATGCAAAAGTAGCCTAAAAACAGACATAGCGGCAAAACACTGTGTCCGTTAATTGGTTTTGCGTACCCGCCATCAATCCGAGGTTTTGTTTTTTACTTTTATGCTTGAAATACCGCTTTTAAGAACCAAGCGCCTGAGGTATGGTACATACATGAACGGGCTTTTGATAAGCTTCAGGCAAAGCTTTATGCGAAGTTTAATTGTCTTTATAAAGTAGGCTTTGGCGATATTTTTTGTACCGCTGTTTATAACCCCTGCCAAAGCCTTCGCGCTTGCGATGCCCCAGCTTATGCCTTCAAGCGAGCTTGGGCTGATGAACCCTGCAGCTTCGCCTACAAGAAAAACATTTCCTTTTCCGGTTGAAAATGAGCGTAGAGAGGAAGGGCGAAGCACCATGCACGCCTGCGTTTCCTTGACTGAAGGCTCAAGCCCCATTTTTGAGAAAAGCTCGTCGCGCTGTTTTATAAACAGCTTTTTTGCATCCTTCACAGGATAAGCGCCGCCGAATATGAACTGATCATCCTTTGAAAGCGCCCAGCTGTAGCAGTCGGTTATGCGCTCATCGAACACGCAGGAATAAAAAGGGCTCATGCCCTCGGCTTTGAAGACCTGCTGAACGGAAAGGTATTTTCTTGTTTTAAGATCAACGCCAAACCACCTGCGCACAAAGGAATTCGCACCGTCCGCACCTACTATATATTTGGATGAAACGGTTCGCGTTTCTCCGTTTATATAAAAGGAAATATCAAATCGGCCGTCCTTTTCTTTTATATCAAAGACCTGAGACGAATCAAAAACAGTCACGCCTTTGGGTATAAGGCTTTTCAGCCACATATCAAAGCGATGTCTGTCCATGTTGAGATAAAACCTCTGATAATGCCTTGTAAGCCCTGTGGGCATATCGAGGGTCTCAACGGAGAATATCTGCGGATCAACGAGCAGGGAACGGGGCAGGGTCAGCGAAAGCTTTGCAAGCTCCTTTTGCGCATCGGGAGCAAGCAAGCCTCCGCAGGGCTTTTTGAAGGAATGATCTTCGCCGCTCTTTTTGTCGATTGCGACCACTTTCAAGGTTTTTCCTAAAAGCTGAGCCAGTATCGCTCCTGCGGGACCAAGACCGATTATTGCGATATCGTATATCATGGCAAGGCTATCTCTGGTACCTCAACGCCGAAAAGCTTTTCAAAGTTTTTATAGAATATCTTTTCGCGTTGAGCGGGGGTGAGCTTCATGGTGTTAAAGCGCTCAAGTTCATCTTCGTGATCCCACATGGGATAATCGGTGCCGAACATGAACCTGTCCTCACCGAATTCGTTTATGATATCCACAGCCTCATCCGCCGGGAGTTTGAATAGGGCTGAGGAGGTATCATAATATATGTTGGGATGGTTGGAGAAGATCCTTGCATCCTCCCACCTGTTGTAACCGCCGAAATGCGCGCCGATACAGACGAAATCGGGGATCATGTCTACAACCCTGCGCAGCTTTTGAGGAGATGAATATTCATATCTTTTATCGCCGGTATGGAAAAGAACGATCAGCTTTTCCTTTGCAAGGCGCCTGTAGATCGGTATCGCTTTTTCGTCATCTATGTCAAAAAGCTGGAAATCGGGGTGGAGCTTTATGCCTTTAAGACCCATCTCAAGAATTCTGTCGATCTCTTTGTCCGGCTCTTCCATATATGCATGAAGGGTGCCAAAGCCCATAAACTCGCTGTGAGCATTGCATTGCTCGAAAATAAAGTTGTTTATGCTCATAACCTGCGCAGGAGTTGTGGCCGAAGAGCAGACAAGATATTTGCCAACGCCGATCTTTTTGCCCGCGCTTAAAAGACTTTCGGTCATTCCGTCGTATTCCATGGGAATATCATAGAATTTTCCGATAGCATTTGATGCTTTTACAGCTATTTTCTGAGGAAATATATGAGTATGTGCGTCTGCAATGCGCACTTTTTTGCTTGCTTCGGTCAAGGTATTTTACGACCTTTCTGTATTTTTATAGGAATATTATAGCATAATCGGCAGAAAATTAAAGCGTTTTGTGCTATAATGGTTTTGGATACATATTAAAAATAAATAAAGGAGCATGCATTATGAACGAAGATAATATTAAGCTTGAAGAGCTTATTGCTTTAGCAAAGGATCATAACGAAAAGCAGGAAAAATACCGTCAGACAATGCTGCTTTTGGCTAAATGCGTAACTGTGGGCGTCTGTGCGCTGCTTGGGTGTATTGCCCTGTTCGTGTTTATATACGCACCCAAGCTGAATAATGTTCTGACAAGGGTGGATGCGATGCTTGAAGAAGGCGAAACCATCATTGCCAACGCTGAAAAGATAACAGATGATCTTGCCGCGATCGATCTTGAAGAAACTATGGAAAATATAAACAAGCTCGTGCTTCAGACCTCGGACGGCATTACTTCCAGCGTGGATACGTTAAATGAGGTTTCGCAAACTGTGCTCAAGATCGATTTTGAGGGCATAAACAAGGCGATAGGAGAGATGTCTGAGATCAATTTTGATACGCTCAACAAAGCCATATCGGATCTCAGCGCCGTGATTGAACCGCTTGCAAGGCTTTTTAAGCGCTGATGAATAAAAAATACTGCTTTGGGCATACTTGATTATGTGAGCAGAGGATCGGAATATGGGGGCGGCCGGTGGAGCGCGCCTGAAAGAAACGGAGCGCATGAATTTTTTCATGCGCTCTGTTTTCTTTTTATTTTGAGCTGCCTAGCGCTGCCTGCATCCTGTTGATGGCGCTGACCATTGCGTTTACGGATGCTGCCATGATATCGTCGTGGATGCCCGCGCCCCAGTAAAGCTGCTTGTCCTTGCCCTCTATGCCGACATACGCAAGTGCCTTGGATGCGGAACCTTCGCTTATTGCGTGCTCCTTATAGGTGACTATGTTGTATTCATAGCCAAGATTCTGCTTGAGAGCGTTGCTCACCGCGTCTATACGACCGTTGCCGCTTGCGGTGAATTCGTACACCTGACCGTCCAGCGCGACTGTGACCATGGCAAAAATGCCCTTCTTCTGGATGAAATGTACTTCGGTCACATCAAGCGGGATGAAGAAGTTCAGGTATTCGTGCAGGAATATCCTGTGTATCTCGTCGGGGGTAAGCTCCTTGTGCCTTATATCGGACACTCTCTTTACCGCATAGCCGAAATCCTCGCGCATCTTGGGCGGCATATCGATACCGAAGCGCTGCTCCATAAGATAGCCGATACCGCCTTTTCCGCTCTGGGAATTGACGCGGATAACATCGCTGTCATAAGTTCTGCCTATATCTTTGGGGTCTATCATAAGGTATGGTACATCCCATTTCATATCCGGCTTGTCGACCATGTATCTCATGCCCTTGGCGATGGCATCCTGATGCGAGCCTGAGAAGGCGGCGAACACGAGCGCGCCGCTGTAGGGCTGACGCGGATTTATCTTCATTCCGGTAAGATTTTCATAGCGCTCGGCGATGCTGTTTATATCGGAAAAATCCAGCCCGGGTTCGATGCCCTGAGCAAAAAGGTTGAGAGCCATCGTTACAAGGTCTGCGTTGCCGGTGCGCTCTCCGTTACCGAAAAGAGTGCCTTCGACCCTCTGAGCGCCCGCAAGCACCGCAAGCTCGCTGTCGGCGACTGCGCTGCCGCGGTCGTTATGAGTATGGACAGAGAGAATAACGTTCTCACGGTCGATCAGATTGTCGCTCATGTATTCGATCTGGTTGGCGTAAACATGGGGAAGAGAGAGCTCGACAGTCACGGGGAGGTTGATGATTATCTTGTTATCTGAGGTGGGCTGCCATTCTCTTATAACTGCGTTGCAAATCTCGAGCGCAAATTCAAGCTCGGTGCCGGTAAAGCTCTCGGGAGAATATTCGAGGATAACATTCTGAGAGAATTCCTTCACGCAGTTTTTGACCTCTCTTACACCTTCAAGTGCAATGTTTATGATCTCTTCCTTGCTCTTTTTGAACACCTGCTGCCTTTGAGCGACGGAAGTGGAATTATAAAGATGAACGATCGGTCTTTTTGCGCCCTTGAGGGATTCAAAGGTTTTCCTGATTATATGGCTTCTGGCCTGCATCAGCACCTGTATGGTCACATCATCGGGGATGAGGCTGCGCTCTATGAGTACTCGCAGAAAATCGTATTCGGTATCGTTGGAGGCGGGGAAGCCGACCTCAATCTCCTTAAAGCCGACCGAGAGCAGCATCATAAAAAAGTCAATCTTTTCATCGAGAGTCATCGGCACGGGCAGAGCCTGATTGCCGTCCCTCAAATCGACGCTGACCCAGATGGGCGCTTTTTCTATATGAGTTTTTTCTGCCCAGCGCATTTTTGGCTTGGGAGCCGGAAAAAAGCTTCGGGTATATTTATCGGTGTTTTTCACTTTGCACCTCTTTTATATAGGTCCCAATGAGGATTCGAGCGCACGCAGATAGTTTATGGATCTCCTTGCGCATTCCATACCGTCGGGGTAGGGCAGGGCGGATATTCCGATGTAACCGTCGTAGCCGCCGTCGATAAGAGCACTCATAGCTTTTTTGAAATCGACATTTCCATGACCGAGACAAAGCCTGTTTCCCTCGGAGAATCGTATATGATCTATACTTGCGGCATAAAGGAAGAGCTCGTGTGCAAGATCTTTTTCTTCCATAAGCATAGAGTGCGTGTCAAGGCTCACGCCGAGATTGCTTATCCCCAGCGATTTGGCATAGGAGATGGTCTCGCCCGCGCTGTTTAAGTAATTGCTCAGATATCTTAAAAGCGCTTGAAGGTATATCTTCACTCCCTTTGATGCGGCGTAATCGCAAAGATCGCAAAGGGATTCGGTAAAGCATTCTACGGCTCTGTCGATCTCGTAATCGTCGCCTGCGGTGGGAAGCATGCCGCGAACCATACCTATGCTCACGGGGCAGTTAAGCTTCTGAGCAAAATCGATATGCCCTTTGAGTTTTTCTATGTGCTCTCTTCTTTTTATATAATTCTGCTCTATCAAACAGATTCCGTTTTTGGTGTATTCAAGGTCTGTGCTTATCGCGGCTACGGAAATGAGCTCACGCATGAACGCGCGCTTTACTTCCGAAGCGTCAAAGCGAAAAGGATCGCTTATCTCAAGCTCAACGGCGTTTGCTCCAAGGATCGTAAGCTTATGGGCAAGTTCGTCCGGTTCGCCGAACAGCAGCGTGGGATTACCCCTTGGCATCTCTTCAAGCGCACAGACGACAGAATATCTAAACATATTCATCCTCCAAATTACAGCGGATGATCCGCAATCAAATAAATTATAACATAAAAACGCGGTCTCCAAAAGAGGAAACCGCGTTTTTAGCAGACAGATTATAATATTTATCTTGTTGAAATACGCTTTTTCAGCACGCTTTTGTATATATGGTGCTCGGGCGTCTTTATCTTTCCGCCGATCTGATCTATGAGCAGCTGCGCCGCATCGCTTCCCATTGCAGCCTTGGGCTGATCCATGGTGGTGAAGGGGACCTTCATATAGTCGATAAGGTTGATATCGTCGTAGCCTATCACCCTGAAATCGTCGGGGATGCTTTTGTCTTTGGAAAGAATGCCGTTTATTGCGCCAAGGGCGATAACATCGCTCACGCACCAGAACGCCGCATCGGATACGCCATCGTCTATCAGCTTTTTAACCACCCTTGCAGAGGTATCAGAGCTGAAAGCTGCGATATCTATGATATGATCTTTGGGCATATCGATCCTGTATTCTATAAGCGCTTTTTTTGCACCTTCAACGCGCTGATTGGAAGGCTTGTTTTTGCTGTTGATGAGCATATAAACGTTTTTTTCGCCCGCCGAAAGCAGATGCTTCATGCTGGAATAACCGCCGTCTATGTTGTCGATATAAACGCTGCTGATATAATCCTCGCCGTCAACCTCGCCGCTGCGAAGAATGAGCACACTGGGGATCGGGAGATTTTTAAGCCTCGTTATCGCTTCGATACTTGTGTCAACAGGCGCGATGAAAATAAGGCCGTCAATATTGCGCCCCTTCATCAGCTCTATTGCAGCATGCTCTTTTTGCGTGTCGTTTCTTGTGTTGTGTATTATAACACTGTAATCGTTTTCGGCCGCAACTTTATCGATACCGGAGAGTACTTCCCAGTGCAGATAGCTGAAAAGGCTGGATGTGATCACTCCGATGATCTTGCTGGAGCTGGTCCTCAGGCTCCTTGCTACTGTGTTTGGTATGTAATTAAGCTTTTCTGCTGCTTCTCTTATACGCTGCGCTGTGGAATCTGAAATACCGCCTTTGTTGTTCATCACATTTGACACAGCCATAACGGATACGCCCGCCAGTTTTGCAACGTCTTTCAATGTAGCTCTCTTTTGATTCTCTGCCATATTCGTTCCCTTGCTTATACGCATATATTGTTGTATATATTATACCAATATTTTCGTATTTTGAAAATATGCTGCCGACTTTTTTCATTGGGCTAACTAAAAAACGGCATGATCGCTCATGCCGCTTATGCTTAAAGAGTTGGAGTTGAAAGGAAAGCCTTTGTTTTGGGATTCATGGGATTATCAAAGACCTGGCTTGGAGGACCTTGTTCTACTATAACACCGTCTGCCATGAATACGACCCTGTCGGCAACGCTTTTGGCAAATTCCATTTCATGTGTTACGACTATCATCGTTCTGTCAGAGGATTTAAGACCTCTTATAACTCTGAGAACTTCGCCCGTGAGCTCGGGATCCAGCGCACTGGTGGGTTCGTCAAAGCAAAGTATATCCGGCTTGAGCGCAAGCGCTCTTGCTATAGCGACCCTTTGCTGCTGACCGCCGGAAAGCTGGAAGGGATAAGCCTTGATCTTGTCGGAAAGACCGACCTTTGCAAGAAGATCGATCGCTTCCTGTTCGATTTTTTCAAGCTGAGCTTTTTTGTATTCGGATATCTCAAAATGCGGCGCTTTTTCCTTCTTCATCGCTTTTATTTCATCTTTAAGATGAAGCTGAGCGGCAAGGGTGATGTTTTTGAGCACGTTATACTGCGGGAAAAGGTTGAACTGCTGGAAGACAAGGCCGAAATGGAGCCTGTTTTTGCGGATCTGATTGTCGGAATAAGCTCCCGCAGCCTGTGCATCGAAAATGGTTTTGCCGTCAACCGCGATAGTGCCTTCCTGCGGAGTTTCAAGGAAATTCAAACACCTTAAAAAAGTGGTCTTTCCGCTGCCGGAAGATCCGATTATTACCACGACTTCGCCCTTTTCAAGTGTAAGATCGATGCCCTTTAAGACTTCGACATTGCCGAAATTTTTGCGTATGTTTCTGACTTCAAGTATTGCCATCTTCTTTACCCCTTGTAATAATCAAGCTTCTTTTCGACCCAGCCGAATATAATGGTGAGTATGCCGCAGAAAGCGAGGTAGAAAACGCCGGTGTAGAACAGCGGCCAAATAAGGGCTTTGGCGCTGACAATGTTCTGGGCAGCCATGATAAGTTCGCCAAGGGCGATAACGCGGGCGATGGAAGTATCCTTTACCAGGGTTATGATCTCGTTGCTCATGGGAGCCACGATGCGTTTTATGACCTGGAAAAGAACAATCTTGAAAAAGATCTGGCTTTTGGTAAGGCCGAGCACCTGACCTGCTTCGTACTGTCCTTTGGGAATGCTTTCGATCCCGCCGCGGTAGATCTCAGAGAAATACGCCGCATAGTTTATGACGAACGCCACCAGAACTGCGGTGAACCTGGGCAGCGCCGGCAGATCAAAGGCAAGACCGGGCAGATAGAACACTATCATTACCTGAAGCATGAGCGGAGTGCCTCGGATGATCCAGACAAAGGTCTTGGAAAGCCATTTGAGCGGTAAGAATTTACTCATTGAGCCAAAGGTTATCACGAGCCCGAGCGGTATCGAAAATACTAAGGTCAGCGCAAACAGCATGCAGGTGATCTTGAAACCTTCAAGCAGCTGGAGCGTTACGGCAAGCAGAGTCATAAAAAAGTCCCTTTCAAAGTTTGGTCACAATAATGAAAGAACAGGGTCGGAATACCGACCCTGCAATCTGGATCAAAATATTACTGGTTGGAAAGCAGGCTGTCAAACAGACCGTATTTTTCGGCGATCTCGTCAAGAGTGCCGTTCTCGATCAGGGTGTTGATAGCTTCGTCGACCTTCTTGAGAGTCTCGGGGCTGTTCTTGCGGAAGCCTATAGCATATTCCTCAGCGTTGAGCTCGAGACCTTCGATCATCTGAAGATCGGTATAATCGGTGCCTTCGCCGACCATTGCCTTTGCCATAACATAGTCAAGAACCGCAACATCGCTGGTGCCTGCCTTGACTTCCATCAGGGCGTTGGACTGATAGGAAACGGGAGTGTAGTTGAGGGTCTTGAGCTGCTCATCGGCCTGAATGGCGCCTTCACCTGCGGAACCTGCCTCAGCGGTGAGGTTTGCACCTGCGGCGGCAATAGCGGCAACATCCTTATAAGTGTCGGCGTTATCGGCCTTGATAACGCATACCTGCATGTTCTTGATATAGGACTGAGAGAAGTCCATGTTTTCCTTGCGCTCTTCGGTTACGGTAAGACCGTTCCAGATGGCGTCGATGCTCTTTGCGGCAAGTTCAACTTCTTTGGTGTCCCAGTTGATCTCGATGAATTCGGGGGTAACGCCAAGCTCGGCGCACAGTGCTTCTGCAAATTCGGTATCAAAGCCGACCAGCTTACCGCTGTCATCAAGGTAGTTCATGGGTTCGTAATAGGTAATACCGATAACCATGGTGCCCTTATCTTCAATATATGCCCAGTCTTCAAGGCTTGCGGGCTCGGTAGGCTCTGCGGCGCAGCCGAAAAGGGAAACTGCCAGAAGCATGAGAGCAACTATCATGGAAAGCTTTTTCATAGTATGTACTTCCTTTCACAATGCTTTAGCGCATTAAACAGTTAGCATAATATCACAACAGAAATGGCATGTCAAGAGCTTTCATGCAGAGATTGCAGAAAAATGCAAGTTTTATGCAATTTATATAATTTTTATAAAAGATAAACTTTTCACTTGCATAATTGATTTGAATGTGCTATAATATCATTCAGTCGCCGGATGTGCAATAGCAAACAACGGCTGATGCTCTTGGCAATGGAGAAATACTCAAGAGGCCGAAGAGGCGCCCCTGCTAAGGGCGTAGGGTGGGATAACTGCCGCGAGGGTTCAAATCCCTCTTTCTCCGCCAGAAACCTGCACGCAAGTGCAGGTTTTTTTATGCTGATAATAACAAGGGATTTGAACCGGGCGGAAGTGAATGACCGTCCGGTGGACGGTCAGAGCCGCCCGCGCCCGAGCCCGCAGGCTCGGCAAATCCCTCTTTCTCCGCCAGAAAACGACAGATTCCGACAGGAATCTGTCGTTTTCAACTAAATCCACCCTTGCGGGTGGGTGAAATATTGCTTTGCAATGTGAAATACGCCTGCGGCGTGTGAAATTCGCCTCGAC
>SVHB01000060.1 GCA_015056005.1 Clostridiales bacterium | reverse complement strand
CGTTGCGGTGTTCTTTGGTATAGGCTTGCTGCATTTGAATGAGGTCGCTATCGGACTTGGCCACAGAGCCGTATAAAGGAGAAAATATGATAAATATCGCTTTGGACGGACCTTCAGGTTCCGGTAAATCCACAATTGCGAAGATTCTTGCAAAAAAGCTGAATATCGCTTATCTTGATACCGGCGCGATGTATCGCACCATTGGTTTGGGTGCGATAAAATACGGTGCTGATACCAAAAGTGAAGCCGAAGTTATTGCTGTTTTGCCGAAGATAGATTTCAAGGTCGGCTTTGAAGCGGACGGACAGCATGTATATCTTGACGGTGAGGATGTGAGTGGTCTCATTCGTACGCCTCAGGCTGATATGGCTTCATCTAATGTTTCAAGATACGAGGCTGTTAGAACTTATCTGGTTGAAATGCAGCGAAATATTGCACGTAATGTGGATATGGTGCTGGACGGAAGGGACATCGGTACTGTTGTTCTGCCGGATGCCAATTATAAGTTTTTTCTGACCGCAAGCCCCGAGATAAGAGCTAAAAGAAGGTTCGACGAGCGCAAGGATAAAAATCCCGACCTTAAATTTGAAGACGTGCTACGCGAGGTAAATGAACGCGATTATCAGGATTCCAACCGCGCTATAAGTCCGCTCAGGCAGGCAGAAGATGCAGTGCTCATCGATACCGGCGATATGACCATCGATGAAGTTGCACAGACGATTATTTCTTTTATTAAGGAAAAGTAACGATATGTTTTATAAAATCATCAACGCGATCATTCGCGTTGTAACCTATTTTATTTTTCCGTATAAATTTTACGGCAAGGAAAACATGCCCCAAACAGGCGGGGCTTTGATCGTATGCAATCATAAGACCTTTTTTGATTTTCTGTATATTACCATGTCGCTCAAAAGACCTGTTGCGCTTATCGCAAAGCAGGAGCTTTTTAAGAACAGGTTTTTGGCATGGTTGTTCGATAAATACGGAGCTTTCCCCATAAACAGGGGAGGCAACGACTTGGGCGCTGTAAAAAAGAGTATAGGTCTTTTGAGAGATGGAAAGGCTGTGCTGCTCTTCCCGGAAGGAACCAGAAACAAGGGTATAAAGATAGGAGATGTCCTTGGCGGAGCAGCGCTTATTGCAGCAAAGGCAGGTGTGCCGCTTGTTCCCGTTTATATCAATTCCCGGGAAAAGCCGTTTTCAAAACAGATCGTCATCATGGGTAAGCCTTTTGTATTACCCGAAACAAAGCGCACGGATTCGGCATATCTGCAGCTTACTGCGGATACGATAAAAGAGAAGCTTCTTGAGCTTTGCATTTATGATCCTCAAACAGGTATCATGGAGGAATACAAAGGATGAAGAAGCGACTTGCCATAATAGGAAGTACCGGTTCGATCGGAACTCAGGCGCTTGAAGTTGTGCGCTTGAATCCCGACGAATTTGAGGTCACTGCGCTTGCCGCGCTTAAAAACGCCGATGCACTGGAAAAACAGGTCAGAGAGTTTAACCCTTCGGTTGCGGTGCTCAAAGATCCTCCCAAAGATTTTGTTCCTGAAAAAAGCCATGTTCAATGGGGCTTTGGATCAAAAGCGAGGGATGAAATATGCGAGCTTGAATGTGTCGACAGCGTTCTGGTCTGCGTTGTAGGCATGGACGGTCTTTCCTGTGTAATAAACGCGATAAAGCACAGAAAACAGGTGCTTCTTGCAAACAAAGAGACCCTCATGACGGGCGGTGATATCGTTATGAGCCTTGCAAAGGAGTATTCGGTGGAAATAATCCCCGTGGACAGCGAGCATACAGCGATATACCAGTGCCTCAAGGGTGAACGCAAATATGATGTTGAAAAGCTTCTTTTGACAGCATCGGGCGGTCCTTTCCGCACGTGGAAAAAGGAAGATATTTATAATGCCACGCTTAAAGATGCATTAAAGCATCCCAACTGGAGCATGGGGCAGAAGATCACCGTTGACAGCGCCGGAATGATGAACAAATGCATCGAAGTTGTGGAAGCACATCATCTTTTTGACATGCCTGCAGATAAAATACAGGTCGTAGTTCATCCCCAGAGCATACTGCATTCTGCGGTCGAATTTAAGGATGGTTCTGTTATAGGTCATATGAGCGTACCCGATATGAGAAATCCTATTCTTTATGCGATGGCAGACGGTAAAAGGCTCAACAGCGGTATTAAAAAGCTCTCTCTTTTTGATATGCCTCAGCTTACCTTTGAACCTTGCGATACCGATAAGTTTCCATGCATGCTTTTGGCTTACGAAGGGCTAAAGCTTGGCGGAAATGCCTGCGCTGTCATAAATGCGGCAAACGAACAGGCTGTCGATGCTTTCATCAAAGGCAAGATCGTTTTTGGTAAAATTTATGAGACAATCAACTCCACTTTGGAACATTTGTATGTGCCGGGTCGTAAAAATTATGATGAAGTCATGTTTTATGATCATTCGGCAAGAGAATTTGCAAGCAGTATTATTGATCAGGAGTATAAATGATAAACTTTCTTTCTGTATTGGCGTCTATCTTCGTGCTTTGCGTCATCGTCACCTTGCATGAAGGCGGGCATTTTTTTGCTGCCCGTATGCTTAAGATCCCGGTTGATGAGTTTGCCATAGGTTTTGGACCCAAGATCATCGGTTGGACATCAAAAAAGGATATTAAATACAGTATAAGAGCGCTTCCGCTTGGCGGTTACTGCCGTTTCTTTGATTTTGACGGAGCAAATGACAGCAAAGCTTTTAACGGGTTTGCCAAATGGAAGCGTGCTCTTGTTATGATTTCGGGACCTCTGGCAAACATAGCAGGTGCCTTCCTTCTAACCATGATACTCGTCATGGGCGTGGGGCTAAACAGCGTTTCTTCAAAGATCGCCGAAATTGAAACAGGCAGCCCAGCAGAAAACGCAGGTATCATGGCTGGTGATGTTATGCTTTCCGTCAACGGTAAGTACAGTGATGATATCAATACGATCATAAACGATATCGCCAATAACGGAATAAATGAAATGACTGTTACGGTAGACAGAGACGGAGAAGAAAAGAGCTTTACATTAACTCCGTTCTTTGATGAAGCCAATCAGCGCGCGAGGATCGGTATCACCATGGGCGTTGAAACTCACAGATACGGCTTTTTTGAAGCGGTCGCGTTTTCTTGGGACTATATTTGGTATGTATTGGTAGAGACTATCACTGTGCTCAAAAATCTTGTTTTCAGAGGAGAAAACGCGGGCGATGTTATGGGCATTGTGGGTACCATAAGCGTAATGAGTCAGGGCGTGCAGGAAGGACTAATATCGATCCTAAGCCTTGCTGTACTAATAAGCATAAACCTTGGAATCATGAATCTCCTGCCTCTGCCCGGCCTTGACGGCGGCAAATTGCTTTTCCTTGGCATTGAGGCGGTCAGAAGGAAACCAATGGATGAGAATACCGAAGGCACGATCACACTTATAAGCTTTGGAATTCTGATCGTACTTGCGCTTATACTTACATATAAAGATATTTTCCGTTTGATTTCCGGAGGTTGAAATGAGAACTTCTTCATGCGTCAAGGTCGGTAATGTGCTGATCGGCGGCGGCGCCGATATTTCTATACAATCAATGACCAATACCAAGACCCACGATATTGAAGCTACTCTGGCACAGATAAATGAGCTATATGAGCACGGCTGCGATATCGTGCGTATGGCGGTAAACGATGACGCAGCTGCAGCTGCGGTAGGCGCTTTAGTGGATAAAAGCCCTGTGCCGCTGGTTGCCGATATTCATTTTGATTATAAACTTGCAATACGTTCCGCCGAAGCTGGCATAAGCAAGCTCCGTATAAATCCGGGCAATATCGGAGGGCAGGATAGGGTAAGAGTGCTTGCCGACTGCGCAAAAGCGCATAGGATTCCTATAAGGATCGGTGTAAATCAAGGCTCTGTACAGAAGGATCTTTTGCGTAAATACGGCTCAGCTACCCCGGATGCGATGATTGAAAGCGCGCTTTCGCATGTAAAAATGCTGGAAGACTGCGGGTTTTATGATATCGTGATATCAATAAAGACAGCCGATGCAATGAGCACGGTCGAAGTTTACGAAAAGCTTGCAAATGCATGCTCTTATCCTCTGCATCTTGGAATGACGCATACGGGGCTTATTGAGGACGCAAGAATGAAAGTCGCTGTCGGCATGGGCGGCTTGCTCATGAAGGGAATAGGCGATACGATTAGGATATCGCTTGTCGGAAGCCCTGTACCCGAGGTGGATATGGCCAAGGAGCTGCTGAAAGCAACAGGGCACAGAAAAGAGGGTATTGAGCTTATCGCATGTCCCACTTGCGCCCGAACGTCTCTGCCGGTTCAGGATATTGCAACAAAAGTAAAGCAGCGCACATCGCATATTAAGGCACCTGTAAAGGCAGCTGTAATGGGCTGCGTCGTAAACGGACCGGGTGAAGCGAGGGAAGCAGATATCGGCATAACCGGAGCACCGGGCGGCTGGGTAATATTCGAAGGCAACGAAGTTAAAAAGGTAAGCGACGAAAATGCGCTGGAAATTTTTATTGCGAGTATAGAGCGCATTGCAAGGGAAAAATACGGTCGATGAAAAAAGTTTTGCTGTCTATATCCGATGAGCTCTTTATATTGGTTGATGAACTTTCAAAAAAGAAGAACATCAGCAGAAGTGAGCTGATCCGAAATTCCATAGCGCATTTTATTGAGTGTGAGCATAAGATGGAAATAGAGGATCGGCTGGAGAAAGGCTATAAGGAAATGTCGGGGATAAACCTTGAATTTGCAGCCTCTGCTTTGGAGCTGGATGAAAAAACGCTTAAAGCATACGAAGCCGCTCTCACGGAGGAGATTTGTGATGGCGATAAAACGAGGCGAGATTTATAAGGCGGATCTGAATCCTGTGATCGGCTGTGAACAGGGGGGTATGCGGCCTGTTCTTATAGTTCAAAACGATGTGGGCAACAAATACAGCCCGACTGTGATAGTGATGGCGATCACATCCAAGATAAACAAATCGCGTTTGCCGACCCATATTGAGCTTTTAGCGGAGGAATCTGGGCTTGAACGCGACAGCGTTGTGCTTTGTGAACAGGTGCGCACCATAGATAAAAGCCGCCTAAGAGAGCGTTTGGGCGAGCTTACGCCTGCTCAGCTAAAGCAGGTGAATGCGGCTATTGCCATAAGTTTTGGTATATGATATGAAAAGTATTGACATTAAAAAAGTGATATCAAATGCGATGCAGCTGTCGGAAATAGTTTTGGGCTGCATTGTATTTGCATTTGCCTATAATTTCTTTTTCATTCCGGTGAATGTAGCTCCGGGCGGTTTCACCGGCTTTGCAACGATAATAAATTATCTTACCGGGTTTCCGATTGGCGTGTTTTCCGCAATCCTAAATATCCCACTCTTTTTTCTGAACTACAAGTTTATGGGCAAAAAAGCGTTTATATACGGAGTTTGCACAACGCTTTTGTTTTCTGCCTTGCTTGAGATAATACCTGTGATCAAGCTGTCGGACGATCTTCTGCTTTGCAGTGTGCTTGGAGGTGCATGCATGGGCATTGGCGCAGGACTGGTCATTCGCGGGCATTCGACCACAGGCGGAACCGATCTTGCGGCGCAGCTGCTTTCAAGGGTGTTCAAGCGTTTCGGTATTGGCACGATAATATTTGTGCTGGATTTTATTGTAGTTCTCACTTCCGGCTTTATATTTGATATCCAAAAGGCTCTTTATGCATTTATAGGGCTATATATTTCCTCGAGGATAGTAGATACCATACAGGAAGGTGTTACTGCAGCAAAGCAGCTGTTTATAATTTCAGAAAGCAATAGCGAGGAGATCGCAAGAAGGATAATGGACAAGCTTGGCAGAGGAGTAACCAATATAGACGGTATTGGCATGTATTCGGGAAATTCAAGAAAGGTCCTGATGAGCGTTGTATCCAGAAACGAAATAGTAAATGTCAAAGAAATAGTGCAGTCGATCGATCCTCAGGCTTTTGTTATAGTGAACGATTCACGTGAGATAATGGGCAGGGGATTTACGATCCCTATGGATAAAAATAAAAGGAGCTGAATGGCTCCTTTATTTTATTGCTTTTTTTATTCTGTTTGACTGCGCTGCTTTTACAGGCGGTAATTCGGGCGATGATCCGCGATATGAGATAGGAGTATTTTCCATAAGAGAAGAAATATGTTCATCCGCCCTTAAAACATACCTCACATCGGATTCGGTCATTCCTTCGATCGAAACATTTATGTACTCATCGCTGGGGACAACATAGTAGTTATGCCATCCATCACGCCTGTTCTGGCGCCAAACATAGGTCGGAGTATATTCCTGTTTAAGTATGGTCATTTTCCTTGCCGCAGTATCGTAGCCTATGGTAAGATCGATTATGATGCCGTTATCCTTGTAATCCTTGCGCTGGTTGGAAATAAAATTGCCGAGCGAATACGCCACAAAAACATCATAAGGCTCTCCGTCTTCTCTTGTGACAGTTATCATATCACATGGCTGTACAACGTGAGGATGGCTGCCGAGAATAATATCCGCACCCAGCGTACCCAAAACATGCGCACGGTCTATAACGCTCTTTCTGGGTTCAAGCTCGTATTCAATACCCCAGTGCATATAAACTACGATTATTTCTGCGCCTGCGGCTTTCGCGGCATCTATATCGAGCTTTGCTTCTTCGTCGCTGTATCTTTTTATCAGGTGGACGAGCTCCGATTCCTTAAAATGTCTCTCCCTGCCGTTTATATGCTCTGTATATGCCAGAAAAGCGACCTTGATACCGTTTATATCGCGAATATACGGAGTCCTAAATGCTTCTTCGTTTTCGTAAATACCAATGCTTACAAGCCCCGAATCTTCTATGCTCTGTTTTGTCTCAAGAACACCTTCCACATTCTGGTCCATGGTATGATTGTTGATCGTGGTCACAATATCAACACCGCTTCCATAAAGCAAATCAAGGATCTCTTTCGGTGCATTGAAATGCGGGAAGCCTTCCACGGGCTGAGAAGGGGAGATGGGAGCTTCCATATTTGCAATGGTTACATCCGCATGAGACAATCTGTCTCCCAAAAGAGAGAAATACGTGCTCAGGTCATAGGTCCCATCATCCGTTATTGCGCTGCTTAGCTGCCTGTCGTGCATCATCACATCGCCGACGGCGGTGAGAGTAAAGGTTTTTAAGCTGGAGCTGCCTTTAGCCGGCGAAACGGTCGGAAATGTAAAAGTCAAAACCAAAATCAGAATTATAGATACTAATAACTGCTTTTTCATGATCTCTCCGGTCAAAATTCAATCTTCATTTATAATACCATAAAATGGGAAAATAATAAACAAAATTGCGCAAAATTTGGTATTGTTATTGTGTAATTACCAATTTAGTGATAAAATAAATATAGTTAAAAATAATGGAGGAGAATAAACTTATGTCTAAATTCATTTTCTCTGGTTTTGCTGATGAAGCCGGTTCTGAACTTGAAACTCAGATAAAGGTCCTGAAAGAGACCGGTATCGAGAACGTTGAACTGCGCAATGTTAACAGAAAGAATATCTCTGCTTATACTCCCGAAGAGGCAGCTGAGCTTTACAAGACCCTTCAGGAAAACGGCATTTCCGTCAGCGCTGTAGGTTCTCCTATCGGTAAGATCAGGATCGAAGACGATTTTGAGCCCCATTTCGAAGTCTTCAAGAACACCATCGAAGTAGCCAAGGCTCTTAACACCAAGTACATCCGTATGTTCAGCTTCCATTGCCCCGAAGGCGATTACACTCCCTATGAGAAGGAAGTTTTCAACAGACTCGAGAAGTTTGTTAAGTATGCTCAGGGCACCGGCGTTACCCTTCTTCACGAGAATGAGAAGGCTATCTACGGCGATATGGCTGACCGCTGCCTGAAGATCGCTGAGGCTTTCAAGGGCGAGCTTTTCCTCACCTTCGACCCCTCCAACTTTGTACAGTGCGATCAGAACACCATCGAAGCATTTGAAATGCTCAAGCCCTATGTTCGTTACATGCACTTCAAAGACAGCACTCTGAGCGAAGTAAAGGCTACCTTCGATCAGGGCTTCGATCCTAAGGCTATGGGCGACACCCACCGCCTGGTAGGCCATGGCGACGGTAACTTCCGTTACATCCTTAAGGAACTGGATAAGATGGGCTATGAAGGCTTCTGCTCTCTCGAGCCTCACATCGCTATGACCAGCATTTACGAAGGCACTCCCTATGAAAGATGGGTCCTCGCTGCCAAGACCGCAAAGGAACTCGTCAAAGAGGTTACCGGTGCCTAAATATCAAAAATATGACCGCGGAGGAGACGTCGCCTATGCGTGCGGCGTCTTCCCGTGCATGGAATTGTATCAGCAGCGTCCGAATGATATCAGGGCGCTGCTGATAAAGCCCGACAGCTACAAGAGCGAAGGCGTAAAAAAGCTTATTGATGAATGTAGGGCCAAGGGGATAAGGATTGAGGAAGCTCCAAAGGCTATGGAACGCATCAGCGGCAAGGAAAACTGCTATGCGATATTTGCATTTTCAAAGTATGCCTGCAAGCTTAATGCTGATCGTCCTCATCTTGTATTGCACAATATATCCGATATGGGCAATTTCGGTACTATAGTTCGCACCTGTCTCGGCTTTGGCTTCAAGGATATTGCGCTTATAAGGCCATGTGTTGATATGTTCGATCCCAAAGCAGTCCGGGCGAGCATGGGCGCTGTTTTCAGCGTTGATATACAGTATTTTGATAATTTTGACGATTACAGAAGGCTGTATCCCGATCACAGCACTTATTTTTTCAGGCTGCGAAATGCTGCCAGTATCTTTGAAACCGAAGTTTCCGGTCTGCCTGCGCTTGTGTTCGGCAATGAAGGCTCGGGGCTCCCCAAGGAGCTCGAGATCCCCGATACGGGCGTTATAATACCGCACAGCGACAAAATCGATTCGCTTAATCTTTCTGTTGCTGTAGGTATCGGTACTTCGTATTTTGCACAGAAACTAATAATGAAATAATTTTAAGGAAGGTATCAGCTATGAAAATCTGGAATGTCGGCCTTGTTGGCTGCGGAGCCATTTCCAATGTACATCTGGGTGTACTGTCTCAGATGCCGAATGTTAAACTCGTAGCAGTATGCGATATCGACGAAGCCAAACTCAAGGCAGCAACCGAAAAGTACGGCTGCAAGGGCTTCACCGATTATCATGATCTTATCGCTATGGACGAGATCGAAGTTGTGCATGTTACCACTCCCCATTATCTCCATGCTCCCATCGCTATTGAAGCAATGAAAGCAGGCAAGAAGGTCATCACCGAAAAGCCTGTTGCCAGCGAGATCGCAGACGCTGCAGAGATGGTCGAAGTTGCAAAGACCAGCCAGCTGGCTGTTTGCTTCCAGAATCGTTACAATAAGTCCAGCCAGATGATGCGTCAGATCGTTGATTCCAAGGAATATGGCGACATTATTGGTATGCGCGGTATTGTAACCTGGCACCGTGATGCATATCCCTATTACACCGGCTCCGGCTGGCGCGGGACCTGGGAAAAAGAGGGCGGCGGCGTTCTGATCAATCAGTCCATCCATACTCTTGACCTTCTCCTCTGGCTCGGCGGCGATGTTAAGTCCGTTAAGGGTGCTGTTTCCACCGATAAGCTGTTTAATGATATCGAAGTAGAAGACAGCGCGCATTTCCTTGTAAAGTTCAACAACGGCATTACCGCTACCTTCTATGCAACCAATGCATATGCTATCGATGCTCCCATCTTTGTTGAAGTTGTTCTTGAAAAGGCAACTCTGCGCCTGCGCGGCGACAGCCTCTTCATCCTCAAGGACGGCGAAGAGACCATGCTCTGCGAACCTCCCAAGATCGAGATCGGCGTAAACGGCAAGGGCTACTGGGGCGCAGGTCATCCCGCTCTTATCGAAGACGCATACAAGCATTTCGAGAGCGGCGAACATTTCTGGATCGACGGTCAGGTCGGCTATAACGCACTCAAGGTTCTCAAGAGCGTATATCAGTCTTCTAAGGAAAACAAAGAGATCGTCTTCTAATTCAGGAGGTACAGATGTTAAATTTCGAATTTCTGTCTCCCACTAAAATATTCTTCGGTCGCGGTGTTGAAAATCAGGTTGGCGATCTGCTCAAGCAGTACGGTGCAACCAAGGTTCTTCTGCACTACGGCGGCGGCAGCGTAAAGCGTACCGGTCTTTTTGACAGGGTAGTGGATAGCTTAAAGGCTGCCGGTGTTGAGTTTGTTGAACTGGGCGGCGTAAAGCCCAACCCCAGGCTGTCTCTTGTATACGAAGGCATTAAGCTTTGCAAGGAAACCGGCGTTGATTTCCTGCTCGCAGTAGGCGGCGGCAGCGTTATCGACTCCACCAAAGCTATTGCTCACGGTCTTCAGTACGACGGCGATGTTTGGGATTTCTTCTGCGGCAAAGCAACCGTTCAGAAGTCCACTCCCGTAGCCACCATCCTTACCATCCCCGCAGCGGGCAGCGAAGGCAGCAACAGCTGCGTCATAACCAACGAAAACGGCAACATCAAGCGCGGCTGCAGTACCGAGCTCAACAGACCTGTGTTCTCTCTGCTCAATCCTGAGCTTTGCGCAACTCTGCCAAAGAATCAGGTAGCAAACGGCGCTTCCGATATTATTGCTCATGCTATGGAAAGGTATTTCACCAATACCACCAATGTTGATATCACCGACAGGCTCACCGAAGGCCTTATCCGTACCGTTATGGAAAATGCACCCAAGTGCTACAAGGATCCTTCCGATTATGAGCCCATGGCGCAGCTCGTTTGGTGCTCCACTCTTGCTCATAATAATATACTCGGCGTTGGCCGCGTGCAGGACTGGGCCAGCCACAATATCGAGCATGAGCTTTCCGGTGTTTATGACATTCCTCATGGTGCCGGTCTGTCCATCATTTTCCCCGCATGGATGAAGTACAACTATAAGCACGATATTCCCAGATTCTGCCAGTTTGCCAATAAGGTATTCGATATCACTATCGATCCCTTTGATATGGAAGGCACTGCGCTCAAGGCTATCGATGCTCTGGAAAAGTGGTATAAATCCCTTGATCTGCCCACCAGGCTCAGCGAAGTCGGTATCGGCGAGGATCGCCTTATGGAAATGGCCAATAATGTTAAGAAGCCCAATGGCGACGGCACTATCGGCGGTTTTGTGAAGCTTTCCAGCGAGGATTGCTACAACATCTATAAACTTGCTCTGTAAGATAAAATGCTTCAGGCGGATGAATACATCCGCCTGATTTGTTTATAAGGAGATAATACACATATGGCTATTATTTATATGTGCCCAAAAGGAGATTTTCAGTTCACTCCGGGTGATGAATTCCAGAAGAAGGTAGAAAGCATCGCTCCCGGGTATACCGTAATGGTGGGACCCGTCAGCCCGTCAAAGGATATTATTGCAGATATAGAGGTTTATTACGGTTCCCCGAGTACCGATGATCTGAAAGCCATGAAGTCTCTCAAATGGCTGCATTTGCAGAGCGCAGGTGTGGATAAGTATACTCACAAAGAGTATTATGCCAACAATGATTGTAAGCTTACCAGTTCCAGCGGTGTTTATGGGCTTCCGATTGCAGAGCATATCCTTGCGCTTTTCTTTACATTCGTGCGCAGGCTGCATCTTTACAGGGATGACAGATTAAGCGGTGTGTGGGAATATCGAATGCCCGATACCGATTTTGAAGGTTCCACTGTCGGTATTATCGGTCTTGGCGATATCGGCGGCACTCTTGCAAAGAAATGCCACGCCCTTGGTGCAAAGGTTATCGCGGTAAAGAACACCATGACTGAAAAACCCGAATATGTAGATGAACTCTATACGGGTGAGGGGATAGATCATCTTATTAAAAACAGCGATTTCATTGCTCTTTGCCTTCCCAACACCCCCGATACCACCAATATAATTACCAAAGAACGAATTGCGATGATGAAACCTACAGGAGTTATCGTAAACGTGGGCAGGGGTACTGCAATCGATCAGGAAGCTCTGATTGAAGCTCTTAAGAACAAATCCATCGGCGGTGCAGGACTTGATGTTACCGTTCCCGAACCATTGCCCGTAGATCACGAGCTTTGGAAGCTTGATAATTGCGTTGTGACCTCTCACGATTCAGGCAGATCGCCCACCAATATCCATCGTTCATTCGATATTTTCAGCAAGAATCTTATAGCTTATCTGAATAACGGCAGAATGCGCAACCTGATAGATTTCCAAAAAGGATACTAATAGAAGTATTATAATTCCTTCTGTACGTATCGACTGTGAATAGACCGGTATAATATTAAATGAGGTATATTTGCTTTCGATACGTACAGAGGTGAAAAGGGTGAATTACGAAGGTCTTGGTTTGCGCGTTAAACAGCACAGAAAAGATAAAGGCTGGACTCAGCAGGAGGCAGCCAAGATAATTGGGATATCTCCGGCTTTTCTTGGGCATATCGAGCGCGGTACCAGAAGAGCAAGTATTGATACTCTTGTGGTTATTGCAAATGCTTTTGGGTGCAGCACCGATGAACTGCTTCGTGATTCTCTCAAATACAGCAGGCCCAAAGCGATAAGTGCGGATAAGACTTTGATCAGGGATGCAGCACGGGCAATATATAATTACTTAGAGGAGGAATTACTTCAGGAAGAGGAAAACAAGACCGAGCCTGAAGAGAACAAGCAATAATATGAAATTCGTTAAGATGCACGGTATCGGCAATGACTATATATATATTGATTGCTTTAGGGAAGATCCTCAGAATCTGAGTGAAATGGCTGTAAAGCTTTCAGACAGGCATTACGGCATTGGCAGCGACGGTATAATATGCATTCGCCCAAGCAAGGTCGCAGATGCCTGCATGCAGATGCTCAACTCCGATGGCAGCGAAAGCGCTATGTGCGGAAACGGCGTCAGATGCGTGGGTAAATACGTCTACGACAGCGGTATCGCTAAAAAAGATGTGATCACCATTGAAACCAAGGCCGGTATTAAGATACTGAAAATGGATATCAAAGACGGTAAAGCCGTTGGTGCGACCGTTGATATGGGCGAGCCCCAGATCATTCCTGAACTTGTACCGATAAAAGCTGAAGGTAAGAACTTTATTAACAAGCCCATAGCATATCTTGATATGGAAAGGAAGTTTACCGCGGTATCGATGGGCAATCCTCATATAATAACCTATGTTGATGATGTGAATTCCATTGATATTGAAAAAGAAGGTCCCGCACTTGAGCATCATGATATGTTCCCCGAACGTACAAATATTGAGTTTATTCAGGTAGTTTCACCCCGTGAGCTTATTATGAGAGTTTGGGAGCGAGGCAGCGGCGAGACCCTTGCCTGCGGAACCGGTGCTTGTGCGGTTGCGGTCAGCGGTGTGCTCAACGGTATAAATGAGCGCGAGGTGCTCATCCATCTTCGCGGCGGCGATCTCAAGATTCGCTATGATGATAAAACCAATCATGTCTTTATGACCGGCAACGCTGTTGAAGTGTTCAGAGGCGAGGTTGAGGTTTAGTAAGACTTACAGGATATCGAAAGGTATCCTGTTTTTTGCGTTAAAAAAGAAGCTCCGCTTGAGCGGAGCTTTAACTGTATGCTTTAGACGGAGGTTCTGTTGCCCTTGAACTCGGTGTAATTGGAGCAATCAAGCTTTTCAGGCTTTACAGCCCAAGCATAACCCATTTCACTGGGCAGCTTTTCTGCAACATAGGATTCCTGGAATGCCTTACCCAGACCGGGAACATAGGTGAGGCCGGCGTTTTCATCAATGGTGATGAATTCCTTGTCAAAGGTCTTGACATTAACATTATCAGCCAGGAAGTTGATGGTGAGCAGGTGAGGAGTAGCAGCCTCAACACCGCAGGGGATGGGCTTGCCGACCAGCATATGATCCAGGCAGTCATGCAGCTTCTGGATGGTAGCGGGGAAGGGGTTGCCGTATTCCTTTACGGTACCGTCGTTGAAGATGAAGCGCATATTTCCGTTGCCGGCATAATTATTGTCAGCGCCTACATCGCTGTAAACCAGCTTGCCGTTTTCGAAGGTATAAACGAAGTTGGGCATGTTGGAGAATTCGATGGCGTGAGTTACATAATAGAGAGCTTCGCAGCCGTTGTCCATGGTGGCTCTAAGAGCGCAGGTATCGAAGTTTTCAATGTTATTAGCTCTGTAGAGCTCGCATTCGATAGCAACGGGCATTGCACTCTTGTCCAGCTCGCTGCCCATCATGTAATACATGTTGTGCAGATAGTGAGCGGTAGCATTGTGCGCTACAGAGTCAAGGATCCAGAAGCCCTGGCTGTCCCTGAGCTTACCGGCCCAGTTATTGCGGCCGTAGTATTTCCAGTCGCGGCTCCAAAGTACGTTGACCTTGAACTTGAGTGGCTTTCCGAACAGACCTGCCATGGAATCGTTCTTGGCAGCGATCATGGGCTCTGCAAAGCTCCACTGGAAACCGATAGCAACAAACTTACCGGTCTTAAGCTCGGTCTCGCGCATAAGACGTGCTTCCTGGATGGTAGCGGAAACGGGCTTTTCGCAAAGCACGTTGCTGCCATGCTCAAGAGCGTAGCAGGTGTAACGGCAATGATAGCCGATGGGAGCTGCGATGACTACCAGATCTGCGGACTGTTTTTCATAGAAAGCCTCGATGGAGTCATAAACAGGAATGTTCTTTTCTTTAACCGCATCGATAAGAGGGCATTTGTCAGCGATAGGATCAACGATACCTACGAGCTCGTACTTGTCATTGTCCCATTCGTCGAGGATGGGTTTGAGATAGCTCATACCATAGCCGCCGATACCGACCTGCATAACGGTGATCTTCTTGCTCATTTTCTTTTCCTCCGTTTTATATTTCCATTCGATTGGAAGTTCAACGCCTTCTTCAGAAGACTTTTGAGCCATAAGTGCTGCTCTTGCTATAATAAAGCAATCCCTTGCATCAAATCTTGCGGGAGTGCCGGAAAGAGCCTTTACATATGCTGCAAAAATGTTTTCGTCCTTGTGCTCGAATTCGATCTCTCCCGAGAACTCATCGGTTGACAGAAATACTTTATTATGCAGAGTTTCAATAACGCCCTTGGTGCCGGCTATCCTTATGCGGTCGTCGCCGTGAGAAGGGCCTGCATTCAGAAAATCAATGTTGACGTTAGCCAGAACTTCATTAGTGAGCTTGAAGGAAACGGTGCACGACATATCAAGATCGCCGTAGCCGTGATTAGCCTTTTGGCTTGCTCTTGCGTACGCCGAGGTTATCCTCTGACCGCTCATCCAATGTATCCATGTGATCGCATGGATTCCGACCCACGGGATAGTTCCGCCGTAAAGCTTGACGTCCTTATAGAATTCGGGCCTTGAAGCGCCGAAACGATAGGATTTCTGTGCGCTGATAAGCCTTGGTTCGCCGATAGCTCCGTCTTCGATCAGATCACGGACCTTTTTGAAGGCAGGATCATAATAGAAGGTGAGCATAGTGCGATATTCGGCAGAGGATTCGTTATAAGCCTTTTCGAGCTCATCAAGCTGCTCGATAGTGGTAGCGCCGGTCTTTTCACTGTAAACGTTTATGCCGCGCTTTAAAAGCTCT
>SVHB01000059.1 GCA_015056005.1 Clostridiales bacterium | reverse complement strand
GATAATGGCAGCATTAAGCTTTTTCATAGTGGGTTCACTCCTTTAGTTTATATTGTTTTATTATTTATGATAACAAATTATCACATTATTGTTTCTCCGTCAACATTTATCGTTACACTTTTTAATGACCGCAAGATTTGATATGTTTTTTCATCAAAAACGTTCAACGATGATTTTCGTTGAGCGTTTTTTGTGTTTATTCTTCCGCACCGCCGTCTTCGGTGGGCTGAGCAGGCTCAGCCGGTTCTTCCGCGGGCAAAGGCTCGGTTGGCTCCGCCGGTGTTTCGGTAGGAGCAGTGGTAGGAACTGCCTGCTCGGGCTCCGGGGTTTGAGTTGGCTCGGGAGTCTGAGTCTGTTCGGGGGCGGGGGTAGATGCAGGATTCTCAGTTTCGTTTGCGGCAGGCTTTGCCAAATTGAAAGACGAGGCTGAGTTTACTGCATGAATGGTAATCGTAATGTTCGGTTCGCTGAAAATATCAGTTGTTGTACCCTGCACTGTAAGAATACCATTCTTACTATCATCTATAACAAAATCAAAACCCTTTGGATTTACCTTATCGTTTTCAATATCCTCTTGCGTGTATACAGTATATGTATTTCCGCCATCCACGGTGAATGTTAAGGTTTCAGGCCAAGTATATCCATCATTCAATCCGAAAGTCGCAGTAAGCTTATAATAACCGTCCAGACAGTTTTGCTCAAGAAGAAGACTGGGCTCATCACTAACACTGTTCTCATAACTCGACAGAGTAAATTTGTAATCATCATGGTGATATTTCCATGCGCAAATACTTACTCTGCTAATCTTATCATAACTTGAAGGTATCGTAACAGTACCATCCGTCCCATAAGAAATACCGGATGTACTTTCTGTTTCACCAAGATTGACCACTGCGTTAAAATCGATAGGTAATAATTCATTTGACAGCTTGATTCTTTTGGGTAATTCATGACCTGCGGCAGGCGTGATTTTGAGCACCACGTCATTCCCCTGTACATTTTGGATTATCTCCATAGATTCAACAGTATTATCAATATAGGGAATGCATTGAACATATTTGACAACCTCACCGGGATAATTAATTACAACAGGCGGCTGAGCGCATCTGCTCATATCGCAGTCGACACAGTCTACAGGGTAATACTCTTTATATTCATCAGACCATGTGTCATGTTCCGGAAAGGGTACTACATTCTCACCTAAAATGGCAATACCATTACTAATAAAATCACAATTACTAAATACAAGAGGATGTGAACCAAACAGAGAATAATGAAAAACATAATCAATTTTTATGATAGGTTCAGATCCTGTTGATTTTAATACTATATTTCCTAAATGCATCCCTAAATATGAACTTGATCCATACATAACAGCATCATAATAATCAGATTCAATTTCAATCAAAGATCCGACTGCACCAACATTCTGTTCAAACGTCAGAGACCCTCCTTTTGATGCATCAAATGAATAATCAAATTGTCTGATTATCTTAAATCCATCTGTATGAATTATGATATCTTTACCCGGGTTTTCATCAGCAATTTGCTTCAACCTTAGAGGCAAATCATATTCCTCAAACGTCTTAAATTCATCATATCCCCCATATGCCTTGCTCTCATCTGAATCTTCGTATATTTCAAATACATAGGCATATTTTTTACTTTCCGGTCCTTCAAAGCCGTAACTTTTCGATAATGTATCCGATACCATCCACAAATGCAGCGATTCTAAATCCTGTACTTCCAGTACCGACACGTTCACACTGCCAACAGAGATCAAAGAGGTATATTTGCCAAGACCGACAGCGATGGCAGCGATGCTTATGATGAGAATGACAGCTACAGCTGTCAGGAGGGTGCTTTGATTAAAAACCTTTTTCATAACATTTCCTCCTTAGTCGATCTGTTCTGCGACAATGCTGATGCTAACACTTGTCGGGTCAACACCTTCTGCATCATCGGCAGGGGTAAAGGTAAGCGTTCTATTATGAACCGCGCCGATCGCAAGCGTGCGGGGAGTTTCAAGGCTATGGCTGTCATCGACCGATATTTCAACGCCTTCAGGACAGCCGCTGACTACAATAGTGTAATTCACCGCAACTTCCGAATTGTTGGTGACGGTAAATGCATAAGTTCCGCTGGGGGAATCCTCTGAAAGGTCCAGCTCAATATCCTCATTGCTTTGGGCAGCTGCTACACTAACATCAAACTTTGCTACCCTTGCGCTGTCGCTGCCGATGGCTTTGGAGGCATAGCCGGCGAAGGAGACTGCGGAAAAGACGATGGTGGCTATAAGGAGGTAGGTCAGGACGGCGTTTATGTAAAAACGCAGGTTCTTCGGGCTTTTTTCGCTTTTTTCAAATATTTTCATGCTCGTTTTTCCCTCCCATGGAATCTGTATATACAACGAACGGCTTGATTGCCAGAATAATTCCGATTATCGCCATACAGGCTATGCCCACGGGCGTTTTCAGGTATTCCACAAGCAGCCCGATCTTCGGTATCACCAAAACCACTTCACCGATAACATCTAAATACGGCACGGGCGATCTGTCGTGCATTTGGTTAGAATCGCCTTTGGTGATGAAGGAATCTCCATCGATGTCGATTATCCTGTGGGTTATGCTGATATCGCCACTGTGAAAGGCGATCACATCGCCCACCTCATAATCATCCTGCTCGTGTACGACGACCATGTCGTACACCTTTATCTCGGGCTCCATCGATCCCGAGCCTATGACCGCCCACGACCAGCCAAGCATGGTCGGCAGAGGGTCGCCCGTGATCATCCTTGCGCCGATGACATAGACATTTGCAGCAATAAGAAGCAAGAGCAGTATGCTCAGCATAATTTTTCCCGCTTTCAGCAGATGCGAAACCCCTGCCCCTAAAGCTTCCTTATCAAATATCATCAGCCATCAACACCCAAGCATATAATTATTCTACATATTCCTTGGCAGCGTTTACTACATAATTTGCATTATGTGGTATATCCCGGGCTTTATTTGTAAGAATCTAACAATTTAAGAAATATTTACTTTCATAAGAGAGCAAAGCAAACAGGCCTTCTGCCAAAAACAGGAATCTGCAGACAAAGGGTCTTGTTTTCTTTTGCTTTTTTCTATATGTTTTTAATAATTATGCTCGCTGACTATTGAATTTCGCTCAACAAAGCTATATAATTAAATAAGGTTAAACCATATTCCGGGTTTCAAGTACCACATAATGCAAATTATGTGGTACTTTTTCATATCACAAGTCCAAGCCGATCGATCTTCTTTCTGTGTTCGCTGCCTGTGGTCATGATATATATCCTTGTGGTCTCGATGCTGCCGTGCCCTAAGATATCCGCGAGCTTTGCGATGTCCTTTTCCATGTTATAAAAGGTTCTGGCAAAGAGCTTTCGCAGATTGTGCGGGAACACCTTGCGCGCATCAACACCGGCTTTTTCGCAGAGTTTTTTCATTTGAGACCATATATTGCTGCGGTCAACCGGTTTACCGCTCCTTGTAATGAAAATGCAGCCCGATATGATCCTGTACTTCTTTGCATATCCTATAAGCAGCTGCCTGAGCTTTCCCGGGATGAGTATCGTCCTTGTTTTTCCTTTGCATCTGACCGTCACTTCGCCAGTTTTTATAGCTTCCACGGTGAAATACCGAAGCTCGGATATCCTTATTCCTGTGGAGCAGATGGTCTGCAATATCGCTTTGAGCCTAGGGGTATTTTCCGCCGCTCTTAAAAGGCGCATATATTCGCTTTTCTTCAGTTCCTTTTCTTCCGGACAATAGGTTTTTCGCTGCACTTTCAAAAATTTTGCGGTGCAATCGTTTAAGCCTAAGAACTTGAGCAGCCCGTTGAGCGACGCAAGCATTGAGTTTATCGATCTGTGCGCATAATTCAGCTTCTGCAGATGCTCCTTGTACATTAAGACCAGCTGCTTGTCAACGCTCCTGCCCGAAGCAAAGCTTATAAACGAAGCTATATCGCGCATATATTTGCCCACGGTAACGCTGCTTCTTTCCTGACTGAGCAGAAACTCACCGTAATCAAGCAGCTCTCTTTTGGTGATCTGCCTAATTCTCAATTTTTTCACATTCCCTTCATCAACGATCATGCAAGTATTCTTGCCTCTTATGGATCAGATTCATACATATATGTGATATTATCACCGATTAGGGGGGCGGCAAGATATTATAATACAGTCATAAGGAGATGATAAAATGAACTTTATGGATTTATTCAAGCAGGTTGATATAAACAAAGAGATAAAAGAATACAAAGGTTTAAGCGGGGCGGTGCTTCTGGACGTCAGAACTCCTTCGGAGTATTCCGAAGGTCACATCGAGGGCAGCGTGAACATTCCCGTGCAGACTATCAGAAACGCTGAGGATGTTATCGAAAACAAGGAAACGCCCATATATGTTTACTGCTATTCGGGTTCAAGGAGCAGTCAGGCAAAGGCGATGCTTTCACGGATGGGCTATAAAAACGTGAAGAACATCGGCGGTATTTCGGCGTATTCGGGAAAGGTGGTAAAATGATGAAGATCGTTATAATCGGCGGCGTTGCGGGCGGCGCAACGGCTGCGGCAAGGATAAGAAGGCTTGATGAAAACGCCGAGATAGTCGTATTTGAAAGAAGCGGATATATCTCTTATGCAAACTGCGGTCTGCCCTATTATATCGGCGGGGTAATTGAGGACAAAGAAGATTTGACGCTTCAGACCCCGGAGAGCTTTTTTTCAAGGTTCAGGGTAAATATGAAGGTGCGCCACGAAGTAAAAAGCATCGACACAAAGCAGAAGACCGTTCTTGTCAAAGACCTTGAAAGCGGTAAAGAGTTTACAGAAAGCTACGATAAGCTTCTCATTTCAACCGGCGCAAGGCCCGTTATCCCCAAGGGCGCAAAGGAATCCGACAAGGTGTTTACCCTGCGCACCGTTGAGGATACTTTCAGGATAAAGGAATACATTGATAAAAATGCGCCCAAGTCGGTCGTTATCGCGGGCGGCGGATTTATCGGGCTTGAGCTTGCCGAGAACCTGAAGGAACTCGGTCTCAGCGTTACCATCGTCCAGAAGCCCAGACAGCTCATGACCCCATTTGATTCCGATATGGCTTCCTTTATCCATTCCCAGATGCGAAAGCACGGCGTTGATATTGTTTTCGGGCACAGCGTGGACGGATTTGAGGAAAAGGGCGGCAGTATAAAAGTCGATCTGAGCGCCGCTCCCTCCATCAGCGCGGATATGTTGGTGCTGGCCATCGGCGTTACTCCCGAAACTCACCTTGCCAAAGAAGCCGGACTCAAGCTCGGCATGAAGGACAGCATAATAGTAAACGAAAAAATGGAGACCTCCGCGCCCGATGTTTACGCCGTGGGCGATGCGGTTCAGGTAAAGCATTTTGTGAGCGGAAAGGATGCGCTCATCTCCCTTGCCGGCCCCGCTAACAAGCAGGGGCGCATCGCAGCCGACAACATCTGCGGTCTTGACAGCAAATTTACCGGATCGCTGGGCAGCAGCGTTATAAAGCTCTTTGACATGACCGCAGCTTCAACCGGGCTCAGCGTAAGCGCAGCAAAGTCAGCCGGTATCGATGCAGACTATGTCATACTCTCGCCCATGAGCCACGCGGGTTATTATCCCGGCGGCAAAATGATGACCCTCAAGGTCGTTTTCGAAAAGGGGACCTACAGGCTCTTAGGTGCACAGGCAGTGGGCTTTGACGGAGTCGACAAGCGCATCGATGTGATAGCGACCGCTATCCACGCAGGGCTTAACGGCATCGACTTAAAGGAACTCGACCTTGCCTACGCTCCTCCCTACTCTTCTGCAAAGGATCCCGTGAACATGGCGGGCTTCATGATAGATAACATAGCAAGCGGCGTGCTCAGGCAGTGGCATATTGAGGATCTTGACGATATAAGGAAAACGGACGCGATCCTTCTTGACACCAGAACCGCAGGTGAGTATGCATCGGGTCACATCGAAGGATTTATAAACATCCCCGTGGATGATCTGAGAGAACGTATCGGCGAGCTTGAGAAAGGAAAGCCCGTGTACGTGATCTGCCAGAGCGGTCTTAGAAGCTATATCGCAAGCAGGATCCTTTCCGGCTTCGGCTTTGATGCTTACAACTTCTCGGGCGGGTACAGGTTCTATTCGGCGGTTACAAGCGATGCTGCCATGGTTCAGGCTTCAACCGCCTGCGGAATGGACAAATGATCGCTAAAAGTTCAAATCTAAAAAAACAGCCTCTTTTTACAAAGAGGCTGTTTTTACCGAGTCTTTCAAAAACAGTTTTTACTATATAATATTGACAGCGCAATAAAATTAATCTATAATTACCTTGTATGACTATTTTATGTAAAATAACACAAAATTCTACAAGAAGCGGAGAGAGACAAATTGAGCAGACTTGAATTTAACGTACAATCGCGTGCTCAGACGGTTCTTGAAGGGCTCTATTCCGACATCAGCCGCAGGCTTATCAGCGGCCCCGTCGGTCTTTGCCCGGTAGAGATGACCGCTGCGCTCGTAAGGCTTTGCCATGCGCAGAGCTGCGGCAAATGCGTCCCCTGCCGTGTCGGTCTTGGCAGGATCGTCGACATGCTCGACATGATCCTTGACGGCAAAGGCACCATGGATATGCTTGACAGGCTCGAGCGTACCGCAAAAGCCGTTTCCGAATCCAGCGACTGCGCCATCGGCTTTGAATCTGCCGACATGGTACTGCGCGGTCTTGTCGGTTTCAGAAAGGACTATATCAGCCACATCAAGACCGGCAGATGCTCCGAGGAAGAGCGCAAGGTCCCCTGCGTGGCAAAATGCCCCGCATCCGTCGATATTCCCGGTTATATCAGCCTTGTTAAGGCAGGCAGAAACGAAGACGCCATCCGCCTTATCCGCAAGGACAATCCCTTCCCCGTCGTCTGCGGTTTCATCTGCGAGCATCCCTGTGAGAGCCACTGCAGAAGAACCATCGTCGACGCACCTTTGAACATCCGCGGTCTCAAGGAATACGCTGCCGCAAAGGTCGGCGTTGTTCCCGCTCCCGAAAGGCTCCCCTCCACCGGCAAGAAGGTCGGCATCATCGGCGGCGGTCCTTCCGGTCTTACCGCTGCATACTTCCTGTCCCTCATGGGTCACGACTGCACCGTTTACGAAAAGAGACAGCACCTTGGCGGCATGCTCAGATACGGTATCCCCTCCTACAGACTGCCCAGAGAGCAGCTTCAGAGGGATATCGACTGCATCCTCTCCACCGGTGTTGAGGTTCATACCGGCGTTGACGTTTCCAAGGATATGACCCTTGCCGAAATGACCGAAAAATTTGATGCAGTATACATCGCCATCGGCGCACATACCGACAAGAAGCTCGGTATCGACGGCGAGGATTCCAGAGGCGTTATGAGCGCGGTCACCATGCTGCGCGGCATCGGCGACGGCGTTATGCCCGATTTTAGCGGCAAGAACGTCGTTATCGTCGGCGGCGGCAACGTTGCAATGGACTGCACCAGATCCGCAAAGAGACTTGGCGCAAGCAAGGTTACCTGCGTATACCGCAGAAGAAAAGAAGATATGACCGCTCTTCCCGAGGAAGTTGAAGGCGCTATCGCCGAAGGCTGCATCGTGATGGAGCTTGCCGCTCCCGATCATATCGAAGCTGACGCAGATGGCAACGCAAAGGCACTTTGGGTACAGCCTCAGATGATCAGCACCGTAAAGCGCGGCCGTCCCGCTCCCGTCAAGGCAAACAAGCCCCTTGAAAAGGTCGATGCGGACATCATCGTCGTAGCTATCGGTCAGAACATCGAATACGATCACTTTGAATCCAGCAAGATCCCCGTTGAATGGGGCTGCCTGAAGGCAAAGGCCGACGGTACCTTCGACGGCATGCCCGGCGTATTTGCCGGCGGCGACTGCGTATCCGGTCCCGCAACCGTTATCAAGGCTATCGACGCAGGTAAGGTCGCAGCTGCAAACATCGACCGTTACCTCGGCTTTGACCATAAGCTCACCGTTGATATCGAGCTTCCCGATCCCGCTCTTTCTCCCCTGCCCGCAACCGGCAGAGTGAACATGATCGAGCGCGAAGCTGCCGAAAGATCCTGCGATTTCAATCTCATGGAACTGCCCATGACCGATCAGGAGGCTTATCAGGAAGCAAGCAGATGCTTAAGGTGCGACAAGTTCGGCTACGGCTGCTTCAGAGGAGGGAGACAGGATAAATGGTAAACTTGAAGATAGACGGCGTAAACGTTAGCGTAAACGAGGGTGCCACCATCCTTCAGGCGGCTGCTTCCGTCGGCATCCGTATTCCCACCCTTTGCTACTATAAGGACCTTAACGAGATCGGCGCCTGCCGCGTCTGCGTTGTTGAAGTCAAGGGCGAAAACAAGCTCTGCGCTGCCTGCAACAGCAAGGTATACGAGGGTATGGAAGTTTTCACCAACAGCCCCAAGGCAAGAGAGACCAGAAGGATCAATGTCGAGCTGGTGCTCTCCGAGCATGACTGCAAATGCGCTACCTGCGTCCGCAGCGGCAACTGCGCCCTGCAGGAGATCGCAAACGATCTTGGCATAACCGATATCAATTACGAGACCAAGCTTGAAAACAAGCCCTGGGATATGGAATTCCCCCTGATCCGCGACAGCAAGAAGTGCATCAAGTGCATGCGCTGCGTGCAGGTCTGCGATCATATGCAGGGTCTGAACATCTGGGATGTTTTCGGCACCGGTTCCAGAACCACCGTCGGCACCGATTTTGAAAACATGAAGCACAACTGCTCGCTTTGCGGTCAGTGCATCACTCACTGCCCCGTTGGCGCACTCAGAGAGCGCGACGACGTCAAGAAGGCTTACGACGCTCTGGCAGACAAGGAAAAGATCACCGTTGTTCAGGTCGCTCCCGCTGTCAGGACCGCTTGGGCCGAGGCTCTTGATGTTCCTTCCAAGATCGCAACCGAAAAGAGAATGGTCGCCGCCATCCGCAAGCTCGGTTTCAACTATGTCTTTGATACCAACTTCTCTGCCGACCTTACCATCATGGAAGAAGGCAGCGAGTTCATTGAGAGGCTGACCAAGGGCGGTACCCTCCCCATGTTCACCTCCTGCTGCCCCGGCTGGGTCAGGTTCGTAAAGAGCCAGTATCCCGAGCTGACCAAGAATCTTTCCACCGCTAAGTCTCCCCAGCAGATGTTCGGCGCCGTTGCAAAGAGCTATTACGCTCAGATCCTCGGCGTTTCTCCCGACAAGATCTGCTCCGTTTCCATCATGCCCTGCACTGCAAAGAAGCATGAGGCGGATATTCCTGTGATGAACGATGCAGGCGCAGGTCAGGACGTTGATATCGTTCTTACCACCAGAGAGCTTGCAAGGATGATCAAGGCAGACCGCATTAATGTTTACGGTCTTGAGGAAGAAGATTTTGATCAGCCTCTGGGCACTTACACCGGTGCAGGCGTTATCTTCGGCGCGACCGGCGGCGTTATGGAAGCAGCGCTTAGAAGCGCTCATTTCCTCGTCACCGGCAAGAACCCCGAAGCTGATGCATTTGCCGATGTTCGCGGCATGGACGGCTGGAAGGAACGCACCTTCACCATCGGCGAAGTAAAGGTAAGGACCGCGGTTGCTTCCGGTCTTGCAAACGCAAGGAAGCTCATCGAAGCCATCAAAGCCGGTAAGGTCGAATATGACTTCGTTGAGATCATGGCCTGCCCCGGCGGCTGCGTAGGCGGCGGCGGACAGCCCATCCACGACGGTTTCTCCATGGCCGAAGACCGCGCTGCAAACCTTTATGCTCTTGATAAGGCCAACGCACTGCGCTTCTCTCACGAGAACCCCGCCGTCAAGGATCTGTATGACAGCTTCATGGAAAAGCCCCTCTCTCACAAATCCCATGAGCTCCTCCACACCGATCACGACGCCTGGAACATCTAAACATCATAAAACAAAAAGCAGCCTCCGTATCGGAGGCTGTTTTTTTGTATAAATCGAACCACACCCTAAAGCAGGCAATAAAAACGGACCGTTTCCAAAGAAACGGTCCATTTTCATGTAACTATGCTGTAAGTTTTATTTACGGTATCTTCTCTTCGGTTTTAAGAACATCATAAACAAGGTCGTGTATATTCCGACAAGACCTGCAAAGATGACCATTATCCAAGGCAGAATACCTGCATCGCCGGTCTTGGGCAGATGCGGACGGTCGTGATCATTCGGTATGGCAGGAACGGACGGCTGATAAATGTTTGTAAATACCAGCGCTTCGTTTTTGTGCATCGGGACCGAATCCTTCTTCATCGTCGTATAAAGAGAATCGGTAGAATGATCATAGCCTACGGTCACAGACACGGTGTATACCCTGTTGCTGTAAACCATGTTATCGATGCCGCCGGCTTCTTCGTATACCCTGTAGATATAAGTGCTGCCAACCTCGGAATACTCAAACATCTCTACATTGAACCTTGCAAAGCCGTTCCTGTCGGAGAACGCGGTCTGCAGTATTCTGCCGTTTGCATCGGTAAGAACGAATTTGAATCCGCTGAGATCTGCGCCGTACATCGCAGCATTTACCATTTCCTTCTTAACATCGATCACCGCAAGCACTGGCGAGGGTTCAACAAAGTTATAGCGGTTGGTAAATGTGATCTGCGTTTGATCGTTTCCAAGCTTGATCTCGGGCTCTCCTATCACAAGCTCACCGTTTTCGATTTTGGCATTGACCTTAACATGGTATATGGTCGCGTCCTTGCTGATATCGGAATAGGACGTATCCAGTTCCTTTACAGCGAAATAATGATCGCCCTCCCTGTCAATGCTTATGTTCATGGTGAACATGCCGTTTGCATCGTTCTTCGCGGTGGCAGCAGGCTGAGCATCGGCGGGGATCTCATAGGCGGAGTTGGTCTCATAGGCCGCAAAGCTGAACTGGCGTCCGTCAAGCGACATCTCGCCGCCGGAGGCATTTACGAGCTTCTTATTGCCTTCAATCGTGAACTCTTTTGCCTTGGGAACATATCTGTTGGTAAAATCAAGAGCAGATGCTGTTGCCGTATCGAGCTTATTGCCGTTTTTATCAAACAGCTCGATGCTGTGATCAAGCTTATCGCGACCGTTAGCTTCTGCGCCTTGCTTAAGCTCTGTCGTGACCTTCACCACATATTCCTCATCGGAATACTCTATACTGCTTCCGTCGGCGTTTTGAGTATTATCGGGAATATTTTCCCTGATGATATAATACCATGTACCCGAATGAGTATAGGTCAGATACTTGACTTGGGCATTTTCTTCGTCCTTGAACTCATATTTGCCATCATTATCATGCTTGACTTCAAATATGGGATCGCCTATGCTCAGTATCTTTCCTTCGCCATCCGGCATTGCCTCATACAGGCTGAAGCTGAACTTTTCGGCATCCTGCGTCGGCAGAGCAATGTTGTACTTCTTTTGACCGCCCAGCGTGATGGAGATCGGCACGGGAGCAATTCGGTTAGAGAAATTTATATCGCTAAGCCCGACCTTTTCCTCCTTGCCGTCCTCGCTTACCCTGTAAACGGTGACAAGATTTTCCGGGATTTCAAGCACACCCTGTCCGTTGTCGGTCACGACCAGCTCGATCTTATATACGGTCTTGTCATAGCTGACCTGTGGATCGCTGCCCTGCTGTTCCTTGATCACGAATCGGTAGGAACCGGTTGTATAAAAGTTCAGAGCAGACAATGTATCGGGGAACTCGAAGCTTCCGCTTTGATCATTTGTAGCGGTTGCTGCAGCAGTTGTACCCGGTGCAACATAGAAATGATCCTCCGGCTTATAAGTGGCTTTATACAGCTCAAACGTAAAGGTTTCGTTTGCTATATTTCCGCCCGTGACAGTCTTATTGCCGGAAAGAGATGTTCTAGTGGGCGCCGCCGAATAGGTGTTTGTAAACGCTATCGTACCGTTAGCGATGCCGCCAACAGTATAGACAACAGACGCGGAAAGCTTACCGCTGCCGTTATCGGTCACATTTACGGTAACATTGTATTCTTTAGTGTCATAGGTAATACCGTTTGGCGGATTTTGACCGGGTACTACCTCGGAAACGGTGTAATTATAGGTCCCTGCCTTATCAAACGTAAGTTTTGAGAAAGTGAACTCTTTAACAGTAGGTACGCCGTTTTTAACAGTTTCGATATCCGTACCGCTATCATCCTTCAAAACAAAAGAGAACATATCCTTTGCAAGAGATACAGAACCGGTAAATTCTTTGGTGCCGCTAATTTCCACTTCAGCAGGCTCTGCCTCATACCTGTTTACAAAGGAGAGGCTGTCCGCACTTGCATTATTCTTGGTAATAACAGGCGCGCCAACAACAAGTTGATGATTAGTGGCATCGTGCGTGACGTTGAACTCGACCGTGTACTCGCTCGCGTCATAGACTATTCCGTCAAGCTTATTGTTTACAGCTCCATCCGGTATTACTTCCTTTACGGTATAGACATGCTTGCCGACTTTGGTAAATGTAAGAGTATCGAAACTGAAGGTATAGTTTTGGGTATTCGAGTTATATACTGCGGCAGTCTCAATTTCACTTCCATCCTCCTTCAGAAGCCGGAAGCTGAAGGAATCACCATCCTTATGTTCTCTGCCCGTCAGAGTCTTTGTACCTGTTAAAGTAAATGTTGCTTTACCCGGAGTATACACATTTTCAAAGCTCAGGCCATCGATCGTAAGCGCAACGATGTTGGAAGGAGTCGAATTCTGCTGACCTTCGTTTTGGAGAATAATGCTCTTAATTGTTACAGGCGTAGGTGAAGGCAGCGCAGTAGGAGCGGCAGTAGATATCACAGTGGGGGCGGGTGTAGGTGTTGCCGTGGGAGCCGGCGTGCCCTCCCCGACACTGTTGGCTCCGTCACCATCGCCAAGATTCAAACTGAACAGAATCGAGCTTAAAAGACCGCTGTTGTTCCTTACTCCAAGGCGCGCGGGTACAAGCGGACTTGCATTCTTTAAGCCGAGGAAAACAAGGCCGGTATTGCCGCCGTTTGCCTGCCCGTTCGGGTCATCCGCTGCGTTCTCATCGGAAGGAGCCTTTGCAGGCTCCCCAGTGGGAGCGGGGGTGGGCTCGTCAGTGGGAGCGAGCGTGGGCGCTGCTGTAGGAGTTGCTGCAGGCTCCTGTGCAGGAGTTCCTGCAGGTTCTATGACAGGAGCAGGCGTAGGCACTTCGGCGGGAGTTGCCGTGGGTGCCGCGGTCTGAGCTGCCGCAGGCTCCGCAGTCGGAGCGGCAGTCGGCTCCGCAGCAGGTGAAGCCGTGGGTTCTATAGTGGGTGTGGGGGTAGGCTCCACGGTGGGAGCGGGTACAACCGCGCTCCTATAACCGGATGCCTTGAGCACCTGACCGGAAGGCGCAGACGCGGGATATATCTTATTCGTCATAGCCTGATCGGTATAAACCTCGGCAGACAAGGTGTAGCTGCCACCTTCACTTCCTACAACCACTTTGATATAGTATTTATTTGTTGCATAGGTGATTCCGGCAACATTAGTATTTGTTTCTTCAAGCACATAATAATATGTGCCGACAGCTGTGTAATCCAAAACTATGCCGGTATAGCCGCCCGCGCCGCTTTCAGCGGTTTTTATAGGTTCAGAATTTTCTGCCACTACAAATGTTTCATTTGCTTCGTATAACGCAAATTTATACCCTGCAGGAGACAGCTCCACACCGGAAGCGGAGGTCACAGTCTTATCTATGTTGAGCGTCAGCTGTGCTTCGCCCGTGGTGATATATCGGTTATCAAAGTTTGCGGTCACAGTCCACGGTGATTCGGTACCGGTAACCTCCGAGCCGCTGCCGGGTCTGACAGCCGTTATTTTAAGCGCAGCTATATTATTAGGATCGGCAGCAACATCGATATAGAAATAGGAAGGTGTGCTGTCGTAAACTATATATTCTGCAGGCGTATTGGGCACGACCTCAACAACGCGGAAGGCATAAGTCCCCGAGTTTTCAAATCTAAGATCGGAAATATCGATTTTGACAGCATTGTTAATGACACTGCTATCACTCTTAGTTACAGTAATGCTTGCAGTTTTGCCTTCAACATCAACAAACTCACTACCGTTATACCGCTGCAGTTTGAAGTTAAATGTACCTTCAAAATCGGTAGCAGCTTTTAGATCTATTCTCTTTTTAACCTCCAACAACGCCACATTTTCAACAGTCGCGCTCTTGGGATAGACATTGGTGAAAGCGATCGCGGGAGTATTTTCCTCCGCAACGGTCGTGCCCGCGCTGAGCGAAACGACTGCTGCGCCCTCGCCAACCTTTACCATAGTGACGATATCCTTACTCGAATAATCGTTTTCGGTCGCTTCAACGACGCTGCCCACAGGCAAACCGTTTATGGTCAGGGTTTCGCCATGTTTCAAGGTAAATGAAGGAGACACCGCACCGTTTGCACCCACGGTAAGGGTGATAGAAGTACCGTCGTGTTTGACCGCCTGATATTCTGCGCCCCGGGTTATATCCTCGCCCGTTATCTTCAGGCTGAACGAGAAATCGGAAGTTGCTCCCGTAGGAAGCTCGCCGCTGACAGTCTTGCTTATAACAGCGCTGCCCAGCTTGGTCTTAGTGTTTTCAAACTCAACGGGAGTGATGGTATCCGCTGAAACTTTAATTTCAGCCACCGTACCGCTGACGACGCCATTGACCTTAACCGATTTTATGGAATAGCCTGCGCCATCTACTTCCGAAACGGTAAAGGTTTTGCCTGCCATAGTGCCGTTTGAAAGGATGTAAGCGCTCTGACCTTCTTTAAGCCGTACCTGAGCTGTACCGTTTGTAAAGCTTATGGTTGATGCATTTTCTCGGCTGCCGTCCTTGTTCTCGATCACAAGGGTATAATCTCCAGTAAAATTGTCATTCGTAGTTACATTAAATTTATATACTGTAGTCAGATCGGTGATGGTTTTATCGATCTTTTTGGTGATCTTTATACCCTCATAGGGATCGATCACCAGCTTGCCGTTGTTGCCAAGCCAAGTATCAAGATGATAATGGTCCGTTATTTTGCCCACGCTCTGCGCATGGTGGAATTTCTGCAGAGCTATGTCTAAAGTACCTGTTATATTTTCCTCTTTTTCATAAGGATTGGTAAGCGCAGCATCGGTCGAATATCTGTAGGGTGTGCCCTTGTTGACAATCCATGTGCCGTCCGACAGCTTAGTGAAATTAGCTGCAGACTCCAGCACTTCGTCGGGGATAGCTTCAAATACATATGCGGCAGAAACTGAGTTACCTTTCTTGGTATAGCGAATATATCTGCGATACACTTCGCTGTCTTTATCGGGAGCGGAATCGCCTGTATAATGATTGCCGTCCTGATCCAAAAAAACAGGTGTATCTACGCTGTAATAATACGCTTCGTTTTCCTCGGAGGGCTCAAAGAAGGAAGTGGCGTTCCTGTTAGTAAGATAGCTGTAGCCTTTGCCATTCAGCTCATCATTAGTTAAAGGCTGCCAATCATTGGTATAGAAAACGTATTTGCCGTCGCTGCCAGCAAGAGCAGCATTATCCGCAATGGTCAAAGGATCGATATCGTCCTTTAAGCCGACCTCATAGATAAGGCGTGAAGGAGTCGCCTCCACGATCTCCATGCTTTTGGGGGACAAAGGATTTGCGCC
>SVHB01000058.1 GCA_015056005.1 Clostridiales bacterium | reverse complement strand
GCTGGGTGAGGGTGAAACCACCATCTATGTGACTGTTAAGGATGTGGACGGTACTGTTACCAAGTTCCTGATTCATACTGATGCAAAGACTGTTGGCGAAGCTCTGCTGGCTGTGGAGCTGATTGCAGGTGATGAGAGCGAGTATGGCTTGTATGTCACTTCTGTCAACGGCATTACCGCTGATTGGGAAGCTGAAAAGGCTTACTGGGCATTCTACATTGGCGAAGAATACGCTCAGACCGGTGTCGATGCTACCGACATCGTTGCGGATACCGAGTATTCCTTCGTAAAGACTATTTCCGAATAATCCGTGGACAGCACTTGTATCGTCTGCTGCGATTCCCTGTGGAGTCAATTCAGAAACAAGCGGATTTGATTCGCTGTGAGCTCGGCTATGTGGAGGGCAGTAACCGCATTCTGGAAAAGCTTGTTTCCGGGCAATGGGATGAACAGTTCCTGATTGTCCCGCCCGGAACAGTACTCACAAAATCCGCGTTTTCCTTAGGTGAGGAATTTCAATACGAGTAAGGAGACTGTCCTGGCTACATTCTCAATATACTCAAATCATACACAAGGCCGCTGATGCAAATGCACCAGCGGCCTATTTCTCCGCAATACTGTCTATACAAATATTTGGCTGCAATCATTTTGTCAAGCTGCATCTGCTCAAAAACGAATTATATTCGCTTCGCCTGGTAGAAGAACCACCAGTCTCTCATGGGCGGACTTTTTCAATAAGCAAAAATCCGCACGAGTTCAATCGTGCGGATTTCTTTTTTTAGGTGAAGTATTCTTCGTAATCCCAGTCCTCGGTATATGCTTTATGCTTTTCCAGCCATGCAACATACCGGTCAGCAGAGATCGCACCGTTTTTATACTGATTGCGCATGCGCCTCATTGCCTTTTGCCACGCTGCATACTCCTTCCGGATATCCTCATCATCCGGATGGCGGCTGACTCGCATTCTTCGTGCGCTGTCGATCTGATGAAAGATCTTTCTTAACTGATCCACATTCATCGCATCCCTATAGGTTCGTCCTGGACCGTCCTCTTTGCAGGTCTTATCCGCACCATAAGGGCTTTGGCGATCGCAGTATTCCGTATCGGATCGATTATAGGCAACAAAATACCTGCTGCAGTTTTTGCATTTGCGGATATGGAATTTATGTGTAATGAGAAAATGCAGTGACGCAATGCAGATATCCTCTATCGTTTCGCATTGATATGTCATCAGAGGATATTGAAACACTTTTTCCCCGGCAGAGAGATATGCACGCATACACTCAATGTGGGTAGACTTGGGGATGATGACGATGCCGCGCTGCAGGTGCCACCGCAGGATCACCTGTGCCGGGGTCTTGCCGTACTTGTCGCCAATGGCTTTCAGTTCGGGAAGTTCAAACATACCTCCACGGCCTTCGCCCATAGGTGCCCAGGCTTCCACCTGAATGCCATACTTATCGTGCCAGGCTTTGCTTTCGCTCTGCTGATGATGGGGATGCACCTCGATCTGATTGATCATGGGTTTGATCCGGGCAAAGGATGCAATGTCGATCATGCGGTCGGGATAGAAATTGGAGATACCGATGGCCCGGAGCTTACCGGCATCATACAGATCCTCCAACGCCCGGTATGCACCGTACACATCACCGAAAGGCTGATGCAGCAGACACAGATCCAGATAGTCCACCTGCAGCTTGCGCATAGACTCCAGAACAGAAGCTTGGGTCTCCTCATAACCGTAAGCGTCGCTGGTGCAGGAAACCGCTTTTTGTTTATGGTAATTGGATTTCCTCCCCACTGTCATATAACGAATACCCAGTTGTATAACGAATTGCGGTTGTTTAACGAATTAAAAGCGCAATATGTAGGGCTTTAGCATTTCAAACACACTGCAAAACTACAGCCGCTGGGCAACAGAAAAGGAATTGCGTTGCAAAGTTCAAGAAAGCACACCGTTTTCAGCGATAAAAGCATAAAAAACAGATACCCTAACTGACACGATTGTATCAATTACGGTATCTGTTATGAAGTGTATTGATAATAATGATACGGTTTCAAATAGTTTCATTTGGTTTCACTCAAAAAATGAAACTATTAAGCGGGAAGTGAAACTCTCTTTGGGGACTAAAACTATGCTAATCAGTTTGTCAAATTGGAATTTATCGAATAATCATTTCTGCAATTTCAGGAATCGATAAGCCAGTAGTATTGATAACACTTTCCTTGTTCATAAATTGAGGTAATGATTTTAGGCTGACTTTCAGCCATTCATCAGTTCTCCATTCACACTTGTCATCCTTTTTCCATCGTCTGATTAGTTCTTCTTTATCACACATCAGAGTAACGTATTTAATCTCCAGTTCCAAAGAAGAAATCCCGTCAATAATGCTTTGACGCACCCATTCATCATCCATCAGCCAAACGAGTACAATCATTTGACAGAAGGAACATTTTTGGTAATTACCAATCATGTGTAGGATATTATCAATCGCCATGGTTTTGGTTTCACGATTACCTACAAAAGGATGAAGGTCCAGGCACCAATCACCATCAATGAAAGCGGTTCCTGCGTTGGTATCTGCGATGTATTTTCCAACTGAAGTTTTTCCTACCCCCATAGGACCGTTAAGAATAATTACTTTCATTTATAGACCTCATTATCGTCAAATTCAAGTTTATCGAATGGATTGTATCAAATTGCTGTGTAAATATCCACCAATATAGAAAAAGCACGATAGTTTCGTATCAAAACCATCGTGCTAATTTGGTGCCGATGGTGGGACTCGAACCCACACGGTATCGCTACCAACGGATTTTGAGTCCGTCACGTCTGCCAATTCCATCACATCGGCTTATTAAGTAAGCTTAATTATTATACCACCAGCGTATGATTTTGGCAAGGGTTTTGTTTTAAGAATCGAAATTACGAGTTGTATAAATGAGACTTTATCAAGTTGCTCTTGCCGATTTGCAAGACGGTTTTATTCCTGCTATAATACCATTAAAACGATCAAGGCGGTTTTTATGAAATATATAGAAAAGCATCCGATGATAATGATAGTTATAGGCGTGATAGGTATTTCGCTTTCGTCTATCTTTGTAAAATATTCTCAGGCTCCTTCGGCTGTAACAGCGGCGTTCAGGCTTTTGTGGACGGTACTGCTCATGAGCCCTGTTGCTCTCGGAAAAAAGGAAATACGCGCTCAGTTCAGGCAGATGAACAGAAACGAGATATTTTTAAGCGCGCTGAGCGGCTTTTTTCTGGCGATGCATTTCTGGCTCTGGTTTGAATCGCTCATGCACACATCGGTCGCAAGCTCGACCGCCATCGTCTGCACCGAGGTCATCTGGGTATCGCTGGGGTTCTGTCTGTTCATGAAAGGCAGGCTTACAAAAAAAGCAGTTATAGCAATTGCAGTAACCTTCATAGGTAGTCTGCTTATAGCATATTCCGATTCCGTATCAAAAAGCAGCGGACTTTACGGCGATATTCTGGCGCTGCTTGCGGCTGTCGCAGTTGCGGTTTATACGCTTATCGGGCGTAAAATGAGAGAGAATGTTTCCACCACGGTATATACCTATGTCGTATACGCGGTCTGCGCCTTCACTCTGGTCATTATTTGCCTTTTGGGAAAACAGGAGCTTTTTTCATACGGCATAAGCGCACCCATAGTCGGGCTTTTGCTTGCGGTGTTTTCAACAATACTCGGTCACAGTATATTCAGCTGGTGCTTAAAATATTTCTCGCCTTCCTTTGTTTCCGCATCAAAGCTCATGGAGCCCGTTGTTGCGGCTATCCTGGCGGTATTTCTGTTTTCCGAAATGCCGGCTTTGGTTCAGATCATCGGCGGTCTGCTGATAATCGGAGGAGTACTTTATTACTCGCGCATCGAAAAGGCCGCAAACTGATTTTTTTAAGAGAGGATAAGTAAAATGCCGCTTGAAATAGTCAGAAACGACATAACAAAAATGCAGGTTGACGTAATCGTAAACGCCGCAAACGAAAGTCTGCTCGGCGGCGGGGGCGTAGACGGCGCTATCCACAAAGCAGCAGGCCCCGGGCTTTTGGAAGAATGCAGAAAGCTCGGCGGCTGTAAAACAGGCCAGGCCAAGATCACAAAAGGCTATGATCTGCCCGCAAAATATGTTATCCATACCGTAGGGCCCATCTGGCACGGCGGTTTGAAGGGCGAAAAGCAGCTGCTTTATTCCTGTTATGCAAATTCTCTTCAGCTTGCAAAAAAACACGGCGCTGCATCCATCGCCTTTCCGCTCATTTCAAGCGGCGCATACGGCTATCCCAAGGATAAAGCGCTGAAAGTCGCGGTCGATGCAATAAGCGCTTTCCTTCTTGAAAACGATATGACCGTATATATAGCGGTTTTCGATAAAAGCAGCTATTCCATCAGCAAAAAACTGTACAGCGGCGTCAAGCGCTTTATCGATGATAATTACGTTGATATAAATTTTGATCAACGGCTTGAGAGAAAGCGTTTTTCGGGAAGCCGTTTATTCGATACTTCCGACCGCAGCATTCCATCGCCGCCGATAATAAATTCAGCCCCTCTTCCCTCGTTCACCGTTCCCGTGGAATCGTCTTTAATGGACGCGCTTGATGATCTGGACGAGAGTTTTTCTCAGGCGCTTATGAGGATGATCGACGAGAAAGGGCTGAAGGACCCCGAATGCTACAAAAAGGCCAATATAGACAGAAAGCTTTTTTCAAAGATCAGAAGCGATGTTCACTATAAGCCCAGCAAGCGCACCGCTCTGTCCTTTGCCATCGCATTGGAGCTTGATCTTCAAGCAACAAACGAGTTTCTGAAAAAGGCCGGTTATACGCTCTCCCGAAGCAACAAATTCGACGTTATCGTAGAATATTTCATAACCCATGGGATATACGATATCCATACCATAAATCAGGCGTTGTTTGAATTTGATCAAATGCTCCTTGGCGGTTGAAATGTCGCTTTTCATGCGACCAAAACAAATATAAAACCTCCTATAATGATCTCAGCAAAAGATCACAGGAGGTTTTTATTATGAAAAAGGATCTTACCGAACTCGTATTCATTCTCGACAAAAGCGGCTCCATGTCGGGGCTTGAAGATGATACCATAGGCGGCTTCAATTCCATGATAGAAAAGCAGAAGGCTGAACCCGGACAGGCGCTGGTATCCACCGTGCTTTTCAACAATGAAAGCAATGTAGTCCACGACAGGCAGGATATCTTAGATATTGCTCCAATGACAAGAAAAGACTACTTTGTAAGCGGCACCACCGCGCTTTTGGATGCAGTGGGCGGCGCAATCCACCATATCGGAAATGTTCATAGGTATATAAGGAAAGAGGATGTTCCGGAGCACACGCTGTTTATCATCACCACCGACGGCATGGAAAACGCAAGCCACAAATATACAAAAGAAAAGGTCAGGCAAATGATAGAGCGTCAGAAGAGCAAATATGGCTGGGAATTCATTTTTCTTGGCGCAAATATCGATGCTGTAAGTGCTGCAGGAGATATCGGCATCGAAGAAAAATTTGCGGTAAGCTACAAAAGCGATCCGCGCGGCACCAAGCTTAATTATGAGGTCTTGGGTGAAGCAGTGAGCAATGTAAGAAGCAATGCTCCCATATCAGACAGCTGGGCAGACAGAATAAAGGACGACGTTAAAAAGCGCGGGCGCTGATACTCTGCCGGTTTGCAATGATTGTTGAAATCCTTCCCGTTTTTGATTATAATGTTTATATAAACAAAAACAAAAGAATATCGGAAGGAGAATACTATGCTCAGAGTAGTTACAACAAAGCCCGGAGAAGTTATCGATTTTGCGACCGAGTTTATCGAAAACATGGAGCTTGACAGGGAAAGCGAAAAGAAGGGCACCGTGGAAAGGGTCGACTATACCACAAGCGTATACGAAGACGGAAAGACCTACCCAAAATACTGCAATGTTTACCTGCCCTACGGCTATGATAAAAACGATAAATCAAAGAAATACAATGTGCTTTACTATCAGCACGGCAACACCTGCGACCCTGAGATCTTCGCTGTTCCCGAAACTCAGAAGCTTTTCGACAATCTGTTTGCATCAGGTGAGATCGACCCCTGCATCATAGTATCCACCACCTATTATTTCGATGTTACCAAGGATGTTGAGGAGCGAAAGCGCACAGGTCAGGTTCCCGCGGGCGATCAGAATTTTCCCGGCATGAAGGGCAATTTCTACAAGGAGATCGTTGAAGATATCATCCCCGCAGTGGAAATGAAATACAATACTTACCTTACCGATCCTTCCAAGAAAGGCATAAAGGCTACCCGTGATCACAGAGCATTTACCGGCTATTCAAGGGGCAGCGTTATGACATGGAAGGTATTCCATTACGATTTTGAGTATTTCAGATGGTATGCTCCCATGAGCTGTCATACCACCGCAGACAAGGGTATACGCGAAGAGCTTTCCATTAACGAAGTTATAGATTACGTAACTCAGCCTATCAAGGCTAATCCCGATCTTCCCTTCTATATCTTCGCGTCCAACGGTTATCCCAACGATGTTATGAAGATGACCGAGCAGATGAAATATATCACCAAAGCCGAGCCTTTTTCCTACGGAAAAGACCCTAAGACCAATAACATCTACTTTGCTCTTTCCGCCTTCAAGCATACCGACCTTCTCGTTCCCTATTATTACTGGAATTCGCTGAAGGTACTGTTCAAAGCCTAAACAAACTCAACGGGCACCCAATTACGGTGCCCGTTTTTGCTTTAGCGCAAAAAACGTCAATTTAACCGGTGGAAAGGATACTATTCGGATACTTGTATACAGCCCATCTTAACGGCGTAAGCTGAAAAGATGGGCTGCTTTTTATTGGATTAGCTGTCTTTGGCGTTTGTGAGAAAAGTGGATCGATATCAATACTGCGCAGGAGAAAAACAGCAAGGCTGAATAAAGAACTACGCTGCTTTTATCTCCGGTTTCAGGGATAGTGGGATCGGAAGGCGAGACGGGGAACTCTTCGGTTTTGAACTGCCAGTCGATATATCCGATCTTGTTTTGGAAGTCATTGCCCATGGTGATGGGAACATGCAATTCCAGATCCAATGTGATCTCGCCGCCGGAATATACTGTGCCGAGGTATACCCAATCCGAAAGCTGTGCGCTTTGATCTGCAGGGGCGGCAAAAAGCGGGGAATCCCCTCTTTGCTGCACTGTCAGAAACATCCGGGAAAGGAAATTGTCGGTATTTTTCTGAGCGCCCAGCGAGCGCAGGTAGACATTGATCTTTTTGCCGTTTGATGCATCGTTCTTTATCAATATCTGCTCCCTAAGGGTGTCTCCGGGCATGATATCATGAAAGCCTTCAAAAAGATCGGAGGGGGATTCTTGGCTGCCGGGAAGAAAAATGAACCTGTTTGCATCATCATCATAAAAGACCAGACCCGCAGCATAGGCTTTCGTACTGAAGCTGACGACCGCAAGCACAGCGAGCAGTATGGCACAAAACTTTGAAAATCGCTTCATATCCATACCTCCTCAATTACCGATGGAAGCTATCGACCATGCATCCTGATGTGCGGGAATATTTTCGCCGTCCGTTTCGCCGTCTGCCTGAAGAGCCTCTGCCGCAATTTCAATGCTGAGGCTGTATTGGGAAGACGGAGGTGCATCGTTATCTGTGATATAAGCAGGTGCAGTCAAAGTGGAGGCTGACGGCGCGACCTTATCCGAGTAGTAGTAAAATCCGTCGTTTCCGACCGTCCAGTTATCGCTGACAGATAAAGTGCAGTTGGGCTTGATCCCGCAGACATTACCGCTATTATCCATCCAGTTGACTACCACGGCTGCGCGGATATATGCGTCCACATTGCCCGTATTGGTCACTTTGCCGTCATCGCTTACCGATAAAGCAACAAATGCGGGGCTGAATCGGTTTACCGAAAGCGCTGAGCCGGTTACGATATACGACAATGTTCCGCCCACCGTAAGCGTAAGAAGAAGCGCGGCTATAAGCAGCAAAGCGGTGGCTTTGCTGTGCAGTTTACTGAGATCGTATTTTCGTTCGTGTTTTTCTGCTGTCATGGTCAGCTGCCTCCGTTTCTTAGTTTATAGCTGTGATCGCTAAGCCAATAGATGCGGTCTGTTATTTCAAAATCAAAATCGACGGTTTGGCTTTTTGTCGTAAGATCGACTGTTTTTGTACCGATCTCGCTTTCCCGCCAGCTCCAGTCGTCCTTTTCTGAGACTGTGTAAATGCCCAGCGGAAGATCCCTGATGGTTATGCTGTCCGTGCCTATCAAAACCACATCAAGGGAAATGGTTCCGCAGCTTTTATCCAGGGGCGTACCGCTGACGGTAAATATAAAGCTCTGATTCGGGTCGCAGCTTTGTGTTCTGATGGTAAGATCCAAAAGCGCGTGTTCCCAAAGGGCGTAATAGGTTTTGTTTCCGACGGTGCCTTTGCTGATAGTAATTGAAGGCACGCCATAGGCAGCGTCGGGCGATTCTGCCCAACCCTTGAAATTATATGCATTTCTTTTGGGATTGTTGAGGGTAAAGGTTTCGGTCTCGACCGTATAGGTCGTGGGATTTACTGCCCCCGCGCTCAGCTCGCCGCCGTTCAGATAGTAAGTGATGGTATATTCTATCGGCACGGCAGTGACCGTGATCTCAATATCTGAGGTAAGAGAGCTTGTTGTATATACCCACTTAGTCTGATTTATATCATCGATCACACCGCTGCTTCCGTCCGATCCGATCCATTGGGTCATTCTGTAACCCGCAGCAGCGGTAAAAGTAAGTTCGGCAGGGCTGCCGTATTCTGTGGTCACGGGGTTGGAGACAGTGCCGTTTGCTATCATGCCTTTAAGCGTATAGCGGTTTTTCTCTTCGGTATAGACTGCTGTATAGGCGGCTTCGCCCGTTACCTCCTTTACCTCAGGTGACCAGCCCGAGAAAACATAGGTGTATTCTTGTGTAGGTGGTTTTGTGGGTAAATCGCAGTTGTAGGTGGGAATTGTTCCGTAAGGTACGTTTTCATCGGTTTCAAGAACCGAACCATCATAGTTTTTCCAGATGACCGTATAGGTCATAGGCGTCCATTGCGCTGTAAGGGTCACATTCTCCGTGGGCGTGTAAGAAGCGCCTGCAGGATAAGTCTTGCTTCCGTCCGACCAGCCGTTGAAAATATGTCCTTCCTTATTTGGGGTTGGAAGTATTATGCTTTTGAGCGTCCAGTTGGCATACAAGGGTACCGTATATCCGTTTGCTGCAGATAAATTGGAAACTTTAGCTCCGTCGGGATAAAGCCCAGGGCCTTCGGTGCCTGCGGGCGCGGGTTTTCTTTGCTCGCTTCCGCTTTCGTATTCAGCCTTTCCGTGGTTCACATAATGATCCAAAAGACCGTATTTGTTGAAATGTCCGCTGCCGTAGCTTGGGTGAGTAAACACATCTTCGCTCTTGTTTGGATTTGCATAGAAAGGCGCATCAAAGGTTTTATAGCTGTATTCGGTGCTCTTATAGACTATGGAGCCTCTGTCTTCCCAGCCGTTGAAGGTTGAGGAAACTGTCTCGGGTCCGATAGCATCGCCGCCGTCGGTATTATAGCTGACCGTGTATTCGCGCTTGTAAGCGTTTTTGTAAAGCTCCTGCGGGGAATCAAAGGTAAAGCGCTGATCGTTCATGCTGCCCGAGGTATGCCCGCTGCCGTTGAAGCTTACTGAATAGGAAACAGGAGTTTTGTTGTGCTGTGCGGTATAGACTATATCCGCGGTAACTGCCGAAGCTGCGGGAGACCAGCTCGCAAACGAGCTTAAATAGCCATCCGCGTTAGGTCCCTTGGGCTCGGCGCCGTTGTAAACGGGTGAAGAACCGTATTCCACATTTGTGTCCGTTTCAAGGGTTGTATTATCAAAGTTTTTCCATGTGACGGTGTGCAGGGTGACCAGATTTACAGTATAGGTATTGGAAGCATCGTCATAGGTGTGGTTTTTGTACCGATAACCATCCTTTGCGCTTACAAGTATCTGGGTTCGGGTCTCTTCTGCGGTAAAATAAACATTTACGGGAAAGTTTGCTGTTCTTTCAAGATCCTTTCGCTCTTGGCCGTTGATCATTATTTTGACAGTCCGCTTTTCATATTCGGTGGACAGATAGTCCTCCTGTATGATGTTTACAGGATCGCTGTCTATGACAGCTGTGGATATCCTGTCGATATAAAAAGTATCGTCGTATAATGACGAGCCGCGAATGGCGCAGTTGTTTGTGTTTCGTTCGTTTACATACATCCATGCTTCGGTGCTGTCAAGGCTGCCCTTGTTGCTGCAGTAAACATAATACCAGTAATGCGTCTGACCGATCATTCCCAGCGTTGTATTGGCGCTCGAGAGCGAATACACCTGTGCCGTGCTGCTGCTGCCTACCTGGACCTCGCCTGTTTTGGGAGCGGATGCATCATAAAGAATAAATTTTGCGCTGTTGGCGGGTCTGGTAGCCGATCGGGTAGAGCCCGCACCGCCGAAGATCGCTTCCTGATAATCATCGGTCACGTTTATTACGATAATTTCACCGCTTGCAAAGGTGACCGTAAGCGTTTCGCCTGTCTGGAACGCAGAAAGAGATTCGAGCAGCCAGTCGTTTTCAGTTTTGGAAACTCTTATTAAGCTTGGGTCGGAAAATTCGACTAAAACAGCGTTTTCCGCTTTGCGTTCGATCTCAAGGGAAGCAAAAAGCTCGGATAATGAAATGGTTGAAAGCCCTGCGATGGAGTATTCCGTGTCGTTGTAATAGAAATCTACGGTAAAACCTGCAAATTCGGAGAACCCTTCGGCGAAGAATTTGATATTGCCGCTTGCAAGCACCTGCGTCATGCCGATATAGGTCGTATTGCCGTCATGAGTATGCAGAATACCGATATTGGTTCCGACCGGCGCATTAACGGGAATCTCAAGCACAATGCCGTCATCGGGCTGATATTCTGTGTTGTCTGATGTCAGCAGTTTGATATCAAGACCGAATACGAGATCATCCTTGGACATATCAAATGAGCTGAGCTGATCGCTGACATCTGCATTTTCAACCGACAGAGTTGCGTCCCCGGGAATGGAGTCTGCGTGGACGATTATACCGCTTTCCGGGTCGGTCACAATGGAAACGTCGGGGATATATTCGCTTTCGCGTAACTGAGATGAGCTTTTGTTAATATCGGGGATGGGTGTGTTATCGGATGTTTGCTTTATATCATCAGAAATAATTGATGTGTGATCTATGCTGCAATCATCGATCAGGCATATGCCGCACAGGGAATGAGGAAGTTCAGAAGGTTCTTTTGAGAAGTCTTCGGATCCAAACAAAGCGGTGTCGTTTTTATACTCCGCAAAAGTGGGCACGGGAGACATAAAAGCGATCATTAAGAAGGCCAGCAGGAACGACAGTATTCTTTTCTCCATTTGATTTTGCCTCCTTCCTTAATTTGAAGGCCAGCCGACTGCTTCGGTGGCGCGGGCTGCATTGTTTGCCTTTTGCACTGCCTGTGCGTTTACGTCTATCTCAATTCTGCACAGCTGATATTTGTTATCCATATCAGCCGAGAATGAAACCGAATCAAACAGCGGCGCGGTCATCTCGCCCGATTCGACGGAGGTTTTATGATACCACCATCCGTCGATCTTTTTCCAGTTTGCTTGGTTTGGCTCGATAATGACTGCCTTTTCAAGCTCTCCGGCGGGGATATCCATAACTTTTCCGTTTGCGTCAAAGACGGTTACTGTGTAGTTCATTCTGATCCATGCCGCCTGATTTGTGCTCAGCACGGAAACGATCTTGCTGACAGCACTTGCGGGCATGATCTTGATCGGATCGTTTGCATAGGGCTCAATTTTGCCGTTTTTAAGCTGCTGTTCCACGACCTTGATATTTACGCCCCCCGATGTTATAACATTTCTTGCGGTATCGATCGCTGTGAAATAAGCGAGGGTGCCGTTTGTTATGATCGACAGGCAGATCACAAGCGCTGCGATGTACAAAACTTTCTTTTTCATATGTTCAGCTCCTATCTGATACTGAAACCCGCCGATGCGGATGGTTTGACTGCTTTGCTGATTTACGGGCATACAAGGATATCCAAATATATCCTTGGGTATCCTTGTATGCCCTGCGCCAACAGTTTTTTGGCGCAGGAGTAATAAAGTGAATGCTATTGCTGTTTGTCAAAGGCTGCAAAGGCTTCAATATGATCTGAAAAGCCTTCGGCCTGTATCGCTTCTGCTCTAACAACAATGGAGTTTATTGCGCCTTCGCAGGTAAGAGAAGTCAGGTCGTCGTTATCAAGAGCATCCTTGATCTTGAACTTCCAGAAAGGCGCATAATAGGTCACGGCATCGGGCTTTAATGCCTTAGTATAGGTAAAGGTATAGGTCACTGTGCCGTCGCTGTTTTTTGTACCTTCGTCCATGACCATATCGCCTGCATCAAAGCCTGTTGTATAAAGCGTCATATCAAGCTTTGAGAACAAATCTTCGTCTACAGTCATCTTTATGCGCACAAAGGCGTCGTTCTTGCCGATATTGCGGATATAAGGTGCTTTGCGGACTTCACGTCCGGGGACCATATTCTTTCCTGCTTCCTTCAGGTAATCCTGATAGCACGCAGCATCTAAGATGATGTCATCATCGCTGGCTTTATCGACCTGACGGTGCAGTGTGGATTCCAAAAGCTCGATATCCACTGAACCCACGGTGAAGGTATTGGTCTTTTCGTCGGCATCGGTGAAATATGCCATGGTGCCGCCTGCAACCGAGATAGCCAGCATAGCCATGCATATCACCATAGCCAGAAGTTTCTTCTTCATGGTTTTATCCTCTTTGCTTAATCTGATGCATTTTTCGCCTGTGCCCAGGCTTCAAAAACGGAATCAAAACCGTCCTTCTGTATGGCATAGGCAATGAAGCCAAGATCCTTGGTGCAGCTGCTTATAGTATCCTTTGTGATGGTGTGGCTTACTCTGATCCTGCTGCCGCTTATGATGCCGTGCTTATCGGAAGCGTCAGCATCTAAAGTGTTTTCATCGGCAAAAACCTCAAGATAATAAACACCGCTGTCAAGCATAGTCCAGCGATCATCCATTTCCCAGCTCATTTCCCGAGCACTGCCTATGGAATAGGTCATACCGTCATCTGAGACTTCCCAGCCGTCGGCTTGAACTTCGACGAAAAGATAAGCATCGACATTGTTCCCGCTGAATGTGATCACGGGATCCTTGACTATATCCACGCCGGGAGTCACGATATAGCTGTCCCCGGTGCTTTCGTCAAGCGTAAGGCTGCCTATATCGCCTGCAACAAAGGTGTTGGTCACGGGCGCGGTTTTGGATATCATCCAGGCAAGGGTCCCGCCTGCTGTGCAGCCGATCAGAAGGACGGCAGCAAGAAGCAGTATGACCGCCTTGATGCTCACGCTTTTTACTGCCTGCATTTGAAATGCTTCCTCTCTTTAGGTGTCAGAATGTGTGCTTTTATTCTTGAAAGACTTGATTTATGCAGGATATTTTTCGGCAAGAGCATCCCATGCCTCATCCTGAGTAAGACCATCGGACTGAACGGCGTAAGCGGTCACAACAACGCATGCGTCTGCATAATCTGCAACAACAGCATCCTCACAGAGGGTAAAGGAGCTGAACACGAGAACATCCTGAGCTGTAGAATCAACGGTGCAGACCTTATCCTTATAGACATAAATGGTGTAGTCTTCGCATTCGTCGTCATATACTTCCCAGTTGTTTTCAGCCAGCTGAGCTGCGATGGTGGTATCGCCGGTGGCTTCGATAGCCTCAATGCCGTTTTCGATCTTAACAAACAGGTAGCATTCTTCGCTGTCGGAGCCGACGTGGATGGTAGGATCCTTGGTGTAGGTGTGACCGGGGATCAGCTTATATTCGTTTGCCTGAACGCGGTCTGCGCCTTGCACTTCAACTCCGTATTCATCGACCTTTGCTTCGTCAAGACCCGCGCTGCCGTCATCGCCGCCTAAGTTGACCTTACCTACGGTAAAGGTATTGTTTACGGTCTCTGTTGCGGTCAGGAAGGCTAAAGTACCCGTTACGGATACGCCAACCAGCATGACTGCGCACATTACAAGGGCGATGATCTTCTTTACGTTCTTCATTTGACGTTCTTCCTTTCGCATTTGAGTTGCTTAACAGTATATGTCAACACTCCGTAGGGTGTGTTTTTTATCCTTGGGATTGCTTATCCTTATTTTTTTTGTCTTCGCCGATAAAAATATCGGGCAGGAACACAAGAAGGATCAAAACTGCTCCCAAAGCTATTGCGATATAGGTGCCGGGGGGATTTTGGATAAAATTTGAAACATATCCAAGGTATGGTATTGAGAACACAGGCCTGCCGATGATGTTCTTATAGTGGACAGGGCTTCCGTCGGCTGCGGAGTTTGCATCGCCCTTGGTGATATATCGGATGGTTTCGGGTTCATCTTTGCTCTCCAGCACTTCGATGATGCGATGAGTGACGACCGTATCCTGATTTATCATGTAGGTGATGGGATCGCCTGATGCAAGTTCCTTATGATCAACTGATCGAACATATATAAGCGAGCCGACGTGATAGGTCGGTTCCATGCTTCCCGAGAGAACAACATAAGGTGTGAGCCCAACGAGCCGTACTCCCGCAAGAGCGACTGCCAGCACAACCGCAGCGCCTGCAAGCAAAGCACTGACCACATTCCAAACGCGCCTGAGCGCTGAATTCATTTCATAGTGACCTCCTTTCCAAACCACAGATCGTATCTGCATATTTTGCGGGCAGTAAAAATCTGCCGGGCTGCCATGCTGCGGATTTATAGCCGCGATCGGTCCTTACATCTGCGTACCTGCTTTATTATCCATACGCGCCCCTCTTAGTAAAAATGACTGATCTGCCATAAAAACGGTCGAAATAAGAACGGTTTATAAAAACACGTTTTTCTCACCGAATTCTAAACTTGCATTCAGCCAAATCAAATCATACGATATATTCAAAATGCTCGGTTTATGGTATGATATTGGTAAAAGGAGTTGATATAATGCTCAAGGGTTTTAAAAGGTCCGTTTTGACGGCGGCGCTGGTTTATATTGTGATCGGGCTTATGCTGATCATTTGGCCGATGCAGGCAAAGATGTTTTTGTGCTATGCTGTGGGCGTGGTATCGCTCCTTATCGGCTTGGGAAGCCTTGCGCGCTATTTTACAAGACCGGGTTACGGTGTTTTTTCCAGGTTCGGTATGGTCATAGGCGTGGTGTTGTCAGTGATCGGTCTGCTTTTGCTCTTCAACGCCAAGGCGATAATCGCGGCAATAGGTATCATAATAGGCGCAGCTGTGCTTATAGACAGCATTATGAGGCTTCAGATGGCGCTTGATGCAAAGCGCAGCGGTCTCAGATGGCAGGCGCCCATGATAATGGCGGGCGTAATGCTGATAGTAGGCGTGGTGCTTCTGTTCGACCCCTTCGGCGGGCTTGACACAGCCACAAGGATAGCAGGCTGGGCGCTTTTGATAGAAGGTGTTATGAGCCTTATAAGCACAGGTCTTATTTCCGATGTTTTCAGGAGGTAGCAAAATGAAAAAGGTTGCAATAATCACAGGCGCGGCAAACGGAATAGGCCGCAGGATGACTATGGACTTTATCGGCGCGGGCTACACCGTTGCAGCCATCGATTTTGATAAAGAAGGCCTTGAAAAGCTGGCGGGCAGATATGAAGAAAATGAGCTTGCCTGTTTCTTTGGAGATATCGGAGAGAAAGAGGTTCTCGAAAGCTTTGACAGGTGGTTCAGGGAAAGGTTTGACCGCGTGGATGCGCTTATAAACAACGCCTGCAAGAGCAGGGGCGGGCTAAAAAACTGTTCTTATGACGATTTCAATTATGTTTTGAGGGTAGGGGTCACCGCGCAGTTTTATTTGACTCAGCTTCTGACGGATATGTTTGCAAAGGGCTCAAGCATAGTCAATATTTCCTCCACCCGCGCCATGATGTCGCAGGCAAATACAGAGAGCTATACCGCGACCAAGGGCGCAGTAACTGCGCTCACTCACGCAATGGCAGTCACTCTTTCAGGGAAAGCGCGCGTAAATGCCATCAGCCCCGGTTGGATAGACACGGGCGCTTATCAGAAGGAGGAAAGTTATGAACCCGAATATGCGGATGGCGACACCCTGCAGCATCCCAGCGGCATCGTAGGCGAGCCTTCCGATATTTCTCAGCTTGCGCTTTATCTTTGCAGCGATGCGGCGAAGTTCATAAACGGTCAGAACATAGCGGTCGACGGCGGCATGACAAAGCTTATGATCTATCACGCCGATCACGGCTGGACCTATGATCCCAAAACAGAAGAATAGAGGTTGCATTATGAAAAAGTTGTTGGTGATATTAACTGCGGCAATGCTGCTGCTTCTTGCTGCTTGTTCCGATGAAAAGGACTCAGTGGCTGACGCTCCGGCAGGAACTCCTTCCGCTGAAATAATAATAGAAGATGAGACAGAGAACAATGCGGTTGATAAAGAAAAGCTGATAGCTGCGGCGCAGTCTGCGATCGCGGAAAAAACGCCCACGCCCACGCCCACCCCCATACCCACTCCCATTCCCACAGCTGAACCTGCTGTGACCCATGAGAGCGAGCAGGAAGCGGAGTTCACAAGAGGTACAGTGGCAAATAATGTCTATGAAAACAGGTTCATGGGCTTTGGCTGTACGTTCACAGAGTCATGGACTTTCTATTCGGATGAAGAACTGGCGGAGCTTAACAATATCCCCGTAAATGCCATGACGGATGATATATTAAAAGCTTTGCTTGAGACGGGAAGTACAGTACAGGATATGTTCGTAACCGCAAACGGCGGTGCTTTCAGCATAAACGTAACCTATGAAGACCTTGGTGCATCCGGTACGAGAATTGATATGGAAGAATACATGG
>SVHB01000057.1 GCA_015056005.1 Clostridiales bacterium | reverse complement strand
TGATACTCGAAAACCTGAAAAAGCTCGATGATATGGGTGCAAAAACCATACTAAGATGTCCGATCATCCCTTCTCATAACGCAAGAGACGAGCATTTTTTATCCATTGCCGATATCGCAAACGGGCTTAAAAACGTTATAAGGATCGACATTGAGCCTTATCATCCGCTGGGAAAATCAAAATCGGAAGCCATTGGAGAGGATTATCCGCTATGTGATCTTGGAATGCCCGATGAAGCCACCGTCAAGAGCTGGATAGAGACCATCGGGAAGCACACCGATGTTCCCGTGCAAAAAGCATAACAGGAGAGAAAAATGAAAAAAGTATGCATTTTCTTTGCCGCAAACAGGTACTGGCCAAAAAGAGAGCGCCTTGAAAGCGTATATAACGAAATCAGGGAAAGCCTTCCGGGCTTTGACGAATATAAACTCATTACCGATTCGGATGGACTCATTTTACCCGATGGCGATATCATAGCCGCAGTGCCGCTCAGCGGCGCTGTGCAAAAAAGAATACTCGATGCCTGCGAAAAATATCGCTGCGCCATACTTTACGGCGCTTATATTCGCGGCAACGCCTGCGATGCTGCCTGCGACGATATGATGCGCGCAAACGCCGCGCCCACATTTATGGACGTTTGGGCTGTACTTAAAAGAAGCAGAAATACCGCAATGATCGCGCTGAGCGCATCCGACCTTTCCGAGAAAATTGCCGCCGCAAGCGCATACTGCGAAATAAATGGTGCAAATGTGCTGCTCATAGGTCACACCGAGCCCTGGGTGGTCAGCACGCCAAGGGAAAACAAACGCTTTTCCAAGCTTCTTTCAGTAAACATGCTGCATGCTGAGCAGGATGAGCTCGCACAGCTATATTATGACACAAAAAAGGAAGACGCCGAGCCCTATTACAGGCATTTTACTTCCCTTGCATCAGGCATTAAAGAGCCCTCTGATGAAGATATATGGAACGCATGCAAAATGGCTCATGCTCTTGTAACGCTGCTTAAAAAATACGATGCAAAGACCGCCGCAATAGCCTGCTTTGATCTTTTGAAGGTGGGCACCAGCGCCTGCCTCGGCGTAAGCTTCGTAAACGACATGACCGACATGTCAATTGCCTGCGAAGGCGACCTTGACAGCGCGATCACCATGCTCATTATGAAAAACCTGACCTGCGGTAAGCTGTTCATGGCAAACCCTGCGCTCAGGCTTGATGGCACCGTCAATTTCTCTCACTGCACAGCGCCCATTTGCTGCTGCGGTGAAAATTCGCCCTGTATCCTGCGTTCCCATCACGAAAGCGGTATTGGCGTTAGCCCCCAGATCGACCTTCCCATAGGTCAAAGGATCACCGCATGCAGGCTTTCGGGAGTTGAAGGAATATTCACCGTGCACGGCGGCATGACCGTTGAAGGCGCATACGAGCCCGTCTGCAGAACTCAGATAAACGTTAAATTCGATGATTTTGACCACTATCTTGAAACCTCTCTTGGCTGTCATCAGGTGTTTGCATTTGAAAACATCGAAAGCAAAGCAAAAACGATCGCCAATCTGCTTGGTTTGAAAACATTATAAAGCAAACAAAAAAAGCCTGCATTAGCAGGCTTTTTTTGATCTTACATGAAGATAGAGAATGAAACGAACAAGCTGGAAAGCAAGGATGCTACAAGAGAAACAACAGTGATCTGAGTGTTGATGGAGGGACCAGCGGTATCCTTGAAGGGATCGCCTACGGTGTCGCCGATAACAGCAGCCTTGTGGGCTTCGCTGCCCTTGCCGCCTTCGTTGCCGGCTTCAACATACTTCTTGGAGTTATCCCAAAGACCGCCCGCATTGGACATGAACAGGGAAAGAAGCAGACCGGATACGATGTTGCCCATAAGGAAGCCGCCCACTGCACAGGGGCCGCCGATGAAACCGACAAGAACGGTTGCGATGATAGCAACCATACCTGCGGGAATAAGCTCTCTGAGTGAACCGGTGGTAGCAATATCAATGCAGCGGTCATAGTCGGGCTTAACGCCGGCTTTGCCTTCCCTGAGACCCTTGATGGAGTTGAACTGACGATGAATTTCAGCAACCATGCGCTGTGCGTTTCTGTCTACGCCCAGAATAAGCATTGCGGAGAACACAGCGGGGATAGCTGCGCCGATAAGGATACCGAAGAATACGGTGGGGTTCATGAGATCAAAACCGGTCAGAACTTCCTTGCCTGCAGCTATAAGAGCGTGGTTTGCTTCGCTCATGAAGGTACCGAGCAGGGAGATAACGGTGAGACCGGCAGCGCCGATGGAGAAGCCCTTGGTAACAGCCTTAACGGTGTTGCCTGCGCTGTCCAGTTCGTCTGCGATGCGAATGGTCTCTTCGCCCAGACCGCCCATTTCGGCAAGACCGCGGGCATTGTCAACGATAGGACCGTAAGCGTCGTTGGAAATGATCATACCGACAATGGAGAGCATACCTACAGCAGCCATAGCGATGCCGAAGATAGCGAAGCCTTCGCCCATAGGAGCGCAGATGTTATAACCGATAAGAGCGGAAACCGCAATACCGATCATAGCGGGCATAGCGGAAATGAAGCCGTAGGAAACACCGGAAAGAATGGTGAATGCAGGGCCGGACTTGGATGCATGAGCAACCTTCTTAACGATGGGCTTGGAATCGTCGGTGAAGTAGTCGGTAGCAAGACCGATAATAACGCCGACCAACAGACCGGTGGTGGAAGCACCCCAGATGCGCCAGGAGAAGCCTTCGAAAAGAAGGGTCGCGACAGCGGTGAACACCATGTAAACAGCGGTGGTTACATAGGTAGAAGAGTTAAGAGCATTGGTGGGGTTGCCGTTCTTGCCGATACGTGCGGTTGCGATACCGATGATGGATGCAAGCAGACCGAGCAGGCTGTAGCAAAGAACCATGGAAACGGTTGCAAACTCGCCGCCGGAAAGGGTCTGAGCAAGAATAAGAGCGGAAGCCATAGCGGCAACGTTGGAGTCAAAGAGGTCAGCGCCCATGCCTGCAACGTCACCTACGTTGTCGCCAACGTTATCGGCGATAACAGCAGGATTGCGGGGATCGTCCTCGGGGATACCGAGCTCGACCTTACCGGTCAGGTCAGCGGAAACGTCAGCAGTCTTGGTGAAGATACCGCCGCCTGCTTTTGCAAACAGAGCAAGGGAGCTTGCGCCGAAGGAGAAGCCGAGCAGAATGGAAGCGTCACCGACGATCCAAAGAACAACAGCAACACCGATCAGAGCACAGCCAACGACCAGAAGGCCCATGACGGCGCCGCCGCGGAAGCCTACGAGGAATGCGGGCTTAATGCCCTTCTGAGCCGCCTCGGCAGATCTGCCGTTGGAAAGGCTGGCTACAAGAACGCCGATCTTACCGGCAACAGCGGAAAGGACCGCGCCGATAATGTAAGAAACCGCCATTGCGATATTTGCGGTGGCATTGCCCTTCCAGATGGGAGAAGGCAGGAATACAAGAATTAGCAGAGCCGCGATAAGTGCAAATACAGCAAGGATCTTGTACTCACGGTTCATGAAGGTGTTTGCACCGTTACGAATAAGGGTGGCAACATCTTCAATGGTTTTGTTCTTCTGGGGCTGTTTTTTGACCCACAGATACAGATATGCGGCAAACGCAAAGGCGAGCACCGCTACCAGTACACACAGGCCATAAAAGAGAGTAAGCTGGGATTCCACAAAAACTCCTCCAAGCATGTAGTATTTCGACCAAGAAGCAGATCATCACTATATCGATAAAAAAGCAGACAGAACGCAATAAATAACGCTGTCTGCATGATTTTGGCATAATATGCCGTAAAATCGATATAAATCAGAACATACGATCAAATTCGACATTCCGATGACAGACTCCACCTCTTATTTCGATCGAAAAAAATCATATCACGCATACATTTGCTTGACAAGTTCAGAAAGTGCTAAGAATCCTCGAAAATCAAAACTAAGCGGAAAACTTCAAACAAATTCCCTGTAAAAGTCGTTTGTGAACTCCGATACAACGAGATAGCATTCCCGTTTGTAAAGAAGATCAGCCGGCAAGCTCCACTTTTCACCGTAATAATACCTGTCTGCTATAAGCTCACCGTCTGCGTAAATCTGCGCATAATCGCAAGGAACGTCGATATCGACAAAGCCGTGCGAGTTGTTTACACAGATTTTGTAAAAATCAAGTTTGCCGCTTGTCATCTCGTGTATGTACGCGGGAACGAAGGGAAGGGCGCTTATCTTTGATATCGTGATCTTTGCACATTCAGATTCCAAGCCTTGTTCGGCATGCATAAACTCGCTGCCGTTCCATAAATGATATGAAACCCTGTCTGCGCAAATACCTCTGATCTGTCCGTCCTTCAAATAAAGATCGACGTTTTCGCCGACATACAGTTTGCCGCCCAAAACCCTTGTATACAAAGCCTCAATGGGTTTCAGGGTGATTATCTTTATCCCGCCAAGCTCTATCGCGCTTTTAAGACCCGCCCTGACCCTTATCTCATCTCCGCCTTTAAGCTTATAAATAGGCTCGATCCCGTCTATTGCAGCAAAGAAATAGGTGTTATCGATTTTTGTCAGAAGCTGCGCGGTCGCATATTCGAGCACGCTGCTGCCAACGTCCAGATTAAACGGGAGTATAAACGCCTTTTCGCCTTCTGCATCGATTTTAGGAAAGGTCACATCCTGCGCACAGATCTGTACATCCTTTATATCCTTCAGCTTTTTCAGCCTCAAATAATGGTTCACGAACACGAAGCCGCTTTTACCGTCCGTACGCATGGCGTATCTAAGGGTATTGAGATCATCTGCCTTTGCGGGTTCTTTGGGCAGCACCGTCTCCATGAGCGCCAAACGATCGCCAAACGCATTTAAGAACATGTGCAGCATGTTCAAAAGCCTGTACTGTCCCCTCGCCTGCCCGAACTGCGAAAGCGGAGCCTGAAAATCATAATCAAGTATCGCGTAATCATTGGGATAGCCCGTCCGCGTGGATTCCTGCAATGTGGTTCTTTTCCCGATCTTGTTTGTGCCGCCGTGGAACATATAATATCCCATAAGGTTGCTGCCGCTGCCCAGCTTGCACAGGGCAAGCGCATATATATCCATTGGGCGTATCATCGGTCTTCTGTGGCGAGTGACCTGAATCCCACCGCCGAGCTCACAGGTAGCAAAGGGATAGCGATCATACGGCAGCTGCCATCCGTCTTTTGGGTCGCCTTTGGAAAGGTCTGCGCCTATAGCGCTGTCATTGCGCATTTTGTTGAAGGTAAAATGTACGGAAGGCTCGAGCTCATTTTTATGCTGAGTCCAGGGCGCCTCGGGATAGCCGCCGAAAACCGGGATCACCTCATCTATGGGAATGCGCGCGCCATAGGCAGAATTCCATCCGGTAACGGTAAATATCGGCACATCAAAACCGACCTTTTGGGCGATTTTTTTGAGCGTAAGCAGATGCTCCGCCTGATCGGTAAGCTCGTTTTCAAGCTGAATGCCGATGATATTTCCGCCGCAGCCGTATGTAAGGTCCTTTACCTGATCGGCCACCGCCTTATACCAGCTCTCCACCTTTTCAAGATAATCGGGATCGTTTTGCCTGAGTTTCCACGGCTTATTGATTAGCCAATCCGGGAAACCGCCGTTTCTGCATTCGCCGTGCGCCCAAGGTCCGATTCTCAGAACCGTTTTAAGGCCCGCTTTTTTAGCATCGAGCACAAATTTTCTGATATCAAGGTCCCCTTCAAAGCTTATCTCACCCTCCGTCTCCTCATGATATATCCATAAAAGATATGTTGCGACGATATCTATCCCACATGCGCGCATTTTCATTAGCTCGTCATACCAGTTTTCGCTCTTATCCCTGCAAAAATGGTATTCACCCATCACGCCCGTCCATGGCTTTCCATTAATCTCAATGTATCTGCTGTTTACAAAAACACTTTCACCGTTTTTGTAAACGCCGCCCATCTTCATATGTCCCCTGATGATGTCGGTCGGCTCGTATTTATCAAATCCGTATATCATGTTTTCACCTTAAATGAGAATTCCGAAAAGATGATCCACCTCATGCTGGATTATCTGAGCTGTAAATCCCTGAAATGTTTGCTTATGCTTTTTCATATTCATATCCTGATACTCAACCGTGATCGTTTCGTATCTGTCCGTTTTTCTCACGCCAATCAGCGAAAGGCAGCCTTCCTCTGTCTCAAATCTGCCCTTCTTATCCGTTATCACAGGGTTCAGCATTGCCATCATCATCGGGCCTATGCTTATGGCTATTATCGCCTTGGGAACGCCTATCATGTTGGCTGCAAGCCCAACGCAGATGCCGCTGTTGGCTTTGAGCGTATCCAGAAGATCCACGGCAACGCTGATATCTTTTTGGGTCGCAGGCTGCGCTTTTTGCGATAAAATAAATGTATCTTTGCAAATAGGTTTGACCATATAAGTAACTCCTTTATAAAACGCAGATTTTATGCTATAATATCAAAAAACAAAACGGAGGTCTTCTTATGACCGCAAGAGAGCTCTTTGAATATTTCAGAAAAGACGCGCACTGGGTGAAGGCAGACAGCAAAGCGGATGACATCCGTTTCGGCGATGAAAACACCGGAGTTATAAAGGTCGGCTGCGGCTGGAGCGACTGCCTTGACAACCTTATCGCTGCGGCAAACGACGGCTGCAATGTATTTATATCCCATGAAGTTCCCTTCAGCTGGGAAACGAGATATGCCGATATCACGCAGATGGAATGGTACAAAAAGCGCGTAAAGGTACTTTCTGATAACAACATGGTACTGATGAACCTGCACGACACATGGGATCATTATCCCAAAGACGGCATAAGGGAAGGCTTTGCGCAGCTGCTTGGGCTTAAAGAGCTTATTAAAGAGATGGACTATATTCATCCATTTTCGCCTACCGTAACCACCGGTATGAATTCGCTTGGTATTTACCGTATAGAAAAGACTACGGCGGGTGAATTTGCAAAATACATGTGCCAAAGGATTGCAAAAACAGGCGCGCCCGGGCTTTGCCTGAACGGCGATCCCGATCAAACGATAGAAACTGTTGCCATCGGCGTGGGCTGCCATGTGCCATCGCTTGAAGCCGCAGCAAACGGTGCGCAGCTGCTCATCGACGTATACGACAGGCATTTCCAGCTCAATTCAAGGATACCGCTGGTCGAAAGCGGCCTGCCCGTGATAACGGTTGAGCATTCCATTCCCGAGACCTATGCGATGAATCTCATGGCTAAGCACATATCGGAAAAGCTTGGTATCGAATCCGCTTACTATCACAACGAACCGCTGGGGAAATACTATACGACCTAAATATGCGCAGCAAAAGCTGCGCTTTTTTATTTTTCGTATCTTGCCTTCAGGTTTTCAAGCGAGGCTTTTATGCCCTCAAGGCCTTCATCACCACAATATTCCAGGGAGAAATAGCCGTTATAGCCCACCTTGTCCATAAGTGCAAACACCTTGTCAAGGTTTATATCGCCAAGGCCCATCCTTATATCCTGCATGTAGGTGCCATGGATGGTTTTATAGCATCTGCCCGTTTCAAAGGGCTGAGTTTTTATCAGATAATCCTTTACATGAACATGCACGATTCTTTCGGAAAGCTCGCTCAGCATATCCGCCGCGTCTTCGTTTACAAAGGCGCTGTTGCCGGCATCCAGAACGATTCCGAAGGGAATGCCCTCACTTTCAAGTGCGTTTACAAATTTTGTGAAATTCTTCTTCCCATTGAATACCAGCCCCTGATCCTCGAAAAGATCGGTCATGCCAAGGGAATCGGCGTACAGGCAAAGCTCCTTTACACGATCAAAACATTTTGAAAAAACCTCGTCAAAATCAGGCATTTCGCATCCCAGGTCGGGCGCGATTGTGTGATGGAAATATTTTGATCCAAGGCGCTTGGCTGTCCTCATGCAGCTTTTCACACGCTCCATCTCGCTTGCATAGTTTTCACCAACAAGATCGGCTCTTATAGAATAGCAGGAAATATCAAGCGAATTTTCTTTTGCCATCTTCAGCACAAGATCAGCCTTATCCGGATCATTGCCGGCAAGTTCCGCTGTCTGATATGGCTCGATCGCGTCAAGACCGATATCTTTGGCAAACTTTATAAGCTCTTTATAGCCGATATCGGAAGGGAACGAAAATACAGACCATTTTCTCTTTTTCATGCTCTGCCTCCAAAAGACATATTTTGCCAATCAGGATATTTTGTATTATAATTATAGCATCACAAAACGGAGGGCGCAATGCGCTTAAAGATATGTACATAGCCGATCTTCACATACATTCAAAATATTCCATGGCTACCAGCCGCGACTGCGATGCGGCTCATCTTGATCTTTGGGCAAAAAAGAAAGGCATCGACCTGATCGGCACCGGAGATTTTACCCACCCCAAATGGCGGGAAGAGCTGATCGATGCGCTTTATTCCATCGGTGACGGCACCTATGCTCTAAAACAGGATAAAAAGCTGGAGCTTTCAGGCGATATCGCAAAAAGAGAGCCTCGCTTTGTTATTTCCGGTGAGATCAGTACCATATATAAAAAAGATGGAAAAACGCGAAAGGTACACAGCGTTATACTTCTGCCATCGCTTGAAGACGCCGAAAGGCTTTCCAAACGGCTGGAAGCCATCGGTAATATCCGCTCGGACGGACGACCGATACTTGGGCTTGACGCAAGGGATCTTTCAGAAATGACCTTTGATTGCTGCCCTGATGCAATATTCATACCCGCGCATATCTGGACTCCGCATTTTTCGGTTCTCGGTTCGTTTTCCGGCTTTTCAACCATCGATGAATGCTTCGGGGATATGGGAAAGCATATTTTTGCTGTTGAGACAGGTCTTTCTTCCGACCCGGCAATGAACCACATGGTATCATCGCTTGATAAATATACGCTTGTATCCAATTCCGATGCACATTCTCCCCAGAAGCTGGGCAGGGAAGCAAATATTATCGGCGGTGATATCAGCTACAAAACACTTAAAAACGCTTTGGAAACCGGGAACGATTTTCTTGGCACCATCGAGTTTTTCCCCGAAGAAGGTAAGTATCATCTTGACGGGCACAGAAACTGCGGGATTTGTCTTGAACCCAAAGAGACCGTAAATTACGGCGGCATTTGCCCCGTATGCGGAAAAAAGCTTACGGTCGGAGTCGCAAACAGGGTGTTCGAACTTTCGGACAGAAAGGAAGGAATCCTTCCCGAAAATGCAAAACCCTTTGAGAGCATCGCTCCCCTGCCCGAGATAATCGCATCTTCACTTGGCGTATCGCCGGCATCAAAAAAGGTAAATGCTCAATACGAGGATATGCTCAAAAAGCTCGGCGATGAATTTTCGATCCTGCGGAACATCCCGCTTTCCGATATAAAGCTTAATGCAGGCGAGATGATCGCCGAGGGCATCAAAAGGCTAAGGGAAGGCAAGGTCAAAAAGATCGCCGGCTACGACGGAAAATACGGCGAGATAATAATTTTTGATAAAGATGAGCGCGAAGATTTTTTAGGACAGCTTTCGATGTTTGAGCTGCCCAAGGAAAAAGAAAAGCGCGAGAGGATAAATCCAAACAAAAAGGCTGACGAAGAAAAGCCTTCAGATGTTTTAGAATCGGAAAACAAAAAGCAGGACGAGGCAATATATTCCAAAGCGCCTTATATCGCGGTTATTGCAGGACCCGGCACAGGCAAAACTCATACTCTGACAGCCCGCATAGCTCATCTGATAGAATCGGGTGAAAACAGCGAGAACATTACCGCAGTCACTTTTACCAATCAGGCGGCAAGGGAGATGCGCGAAAGGCTTAGCAAGCAGATAGGCGAGGAAAACGCCGCAAAAATGCAGATCGGCACCTTCCACTCCATTTGCTTAATGCTCCTTGACCCGCGCCCGATAATTGAAAAGAGCGAAGCTGTTTCCATCCTTTCCGATTTGATGGAAGAACATCATATTAAAGGCGATGCAAAAAAGCTGCTCGGCGAGATATCCAAAAAGAAAAACCTATTGCCCGCCAAAATCGACGAGAGCCTGTATTTGGCTTACGTAAAAGCGCTTTGTGATATCAATGTTCGCGATCTGGACGACATTATCTGCGATGCGCTCGATCTGAGCGAAAACGTGCCTCCCGCTTTTGATCATCTTTTTGTAGACGAGTTTCAGGATATAAACTCCGTACAAAGGCAGCTGATCTTCAAATGGAGCAAGAAAAGCAAAAGCCTTTTTGTAATAGGAGACGCGGATCAGTCCATTTACGGCTTCAGGGGAGCCAGTGCAGATTGCTTTGACGAACTGAAAGAACAGATTCCCGAGCTTAAAACCATCCGTCTTGAAATAAATTACCGTTCATGCGCACCGATAATCGAAAGCGCACTCAAAGTGATAGACCATAACAAGGCAGACGAAAGAAAGCTTATCCCCAAAAGACAGGGCGGCGCAGCCGTAAAGCTCATAAGAGCAAAGGATCCCTATGCGCAGGGCGATTTTATCGCAGAAGAAATTTCCCGCCTTGTGGGCGGACTCGATATGCTCAGCGCAAAAAACATCGAAGCCAAAGCTTTTTCCGACATTGCGGTGCTGGCAAGAACCCACAGCAGGCTAAAAATAATTGAGGATATACTAAAAAAGGCAGGCATCCCCTGCACCGTTCAGGGAAGAAGCGGCGACTTTGATTCTAATGCCGTTTTGGGCGCCGCTGCGTTTTTAAGATACCTGATAAACCGTGACGATACATCCTCTATGCAGACCGCTGTAAAGCTTCTTTACGGTCTGAGCGGCTATAAAGAGCCCACACCTCCCATGGGTCTGCTTGCCGATATCGCCGCATGCGAAAGCCTGATTAATATTTCACCTTCCAAAACAGTGCAAAGGCTTATGGAAAATCATCCCGATCTGCCGGAATTAAGCGTCCTTTTGGATACTTCAACTCTCTATGATGACCTCTCCGCTATGCTTTTTGCATTATCCTTAGGGCATGAACAGGATATGATCAGAAGCGTTGGTAAAAAAGGAAGCTCGGGCGCAGTCAGGCTCATGACCCTGCACGGCTCAAAGGGGCTTGAATTTCCCGTGGTTTTCCTTTCAGACTTTTCAAACGGCGTTCTGCCCTTGGAAAGAATAGACGATATCTGCGATATAGAAGAAGAAAGAAGGCTGCTCTTTGTAGGAATGACAAGAGCAAAGGACGAACTTATAATAACGGGAACAGAGCCTTTGTCTCGTTTTGAAAAGGAGCTGCCCAAAAGCGTTGAGAGGATAAAACTATCGCCGCCCAAACCCAAAGCACAGCAGCTGAGCCTGTTCTGAGAAGGAGGATATTATGAACGATATAAATACCGTATACATGAAGATGATCGAATTTGACAGAGGAACTGCGCGCTGCATCCAGCATTTTACCAAAGTCCATTCTTATTGCCGCCTTATCGGTACTCTGGAAGGTCTTGACGAAAATACGCTCAGAACCCTTGAAATCGGCGCGCTCCTGCACGATATAGCCATCGTTCCCTGCAAAGAAAAGCTCGGCAGGACCGACGGCAAAACGCAGGAGATCGAAGGCCCCGCATACGCAAAACAGCTGCTTTTTGGCATTTGCGATCAAAGCACGATCGACCGCGTCTTAGAGCTTATCGCCCATCATCATACCTATGACCCCATAATCGGCATTGACCATCAGATACTTGTGGAGGCCGATTTCCTTGTAAACCTTTTTGAAGGAAACAAAGACGCCGAAACCATTAAGAATGTTTATGAAAACATATTCAGAACCGAAACTGGCAAAAAGATTTTGAGGGAAATGTTTGCTCTGTAATACAGATACTCTTATACAAGGAGGAGCAAATGCTTTTTATAAGCATGGATGATTTTTTTCAAAAGGCCGATACCGTGCAAAGATCAAGCGAGTCGGAAAAAGAACTCGCCGTAAAAATGAAAAAAGGCGATCCGCATGCCCGAAGCGCTATGCTCGCAAGATACCTTCCGCTTGTATCCGCTTTGATCAAGCACGCTCCAAGCGATGTACAAACGCTTCAAACAGTGTACAAATGCATGTCCGTCCTCGAAAAGAGCATCGACAGCTTTGATTTTTTTGGAACAAGCGAATCTTTTACGCATTATTTAAGCATTAGGCTCAGGCAATGCATAATTAAATGCATTACCGATAGACCATAACCATAGATCAGAGGTGATCTGCTTTGAAGATAGAAAACAACATCATCAGGCATTATCTGAAAAACGTGTATTTCATTACCGGTACTGCGTATGCCGGCAAATCGACCACTGTAAAAATGCTTGCGGACAGATATGATATGATCTTCTGCGGCGAAAACTATCACAGCAAGGTTTCCGATATCGTAGCAGAGCCAGGTGCTCAGCCCGATATATCCTATATGAAAACGCTTTCTGACTGGAAGGATTTTGTGACCCGTTCGCCAGAGGAGTACGAGCGCTGGATGTTCTCCACCGCCAAAGAAGCATCTGAATTTGAAGTAGCAGAGCTCATATCGATATCAGGCGATAAGAAGATCATCGTTGACACCAACATACCTTTGGATGTGCTAAAGGAAATATCCGATTATAACCATGTTGCGGTTATGCTTTCGCCGATGTCCATGAGCGTAGAGAGGTTCTTCGACAGAGATGATCCCGAAAAGCAGTTTCTGCTAAAAGTCATTGAAAGCTGCGAAGACCCGCAGGTTGTAATGGAAAACTATAAGCGCGGTTTAGCTCTCATAAACAGCAAAAAACACTACGACGAACTTGCAAACAGTGGTTTCTTTACCGTGGTCAGGCAGGAAAGCGATAAAGATACCCGCGAAGAGGTCTGCGATATCATCGCAAGGCATTTCGGTTTGATTTAAATCACATATCAAAAAGACAAACAGCACCCCCGCAGGTAAAAAGCAGGGGTGCTGTTGTTTTACAGATATTCACCGATAAGTTCTATTATCTCCCAATCGTCTATGTCGCTTACTTTGTCCAGCAAGCGGGTAACGGTTTGGGGCTGCATAGCCGCAAGCACTGCTTCCAGAACATCATGATCACCATTTCTTACTGCCATCAAAGAAAGCTCTTCAAGCTGTGTTTCGGTCAGCTCATCTGCGTGCTCCTCCAGATAAAATGCATTCCCGTTCTCCACAGCCTTTACGGCGATCTTCATTCGCGCATCTAAGATACGCTCGGTATCGCTGCTCTTTTTGACGCTTATTTCATTTTTCTGCGTATTCACCTTTCCTTCAATCTTGCCTTTGATCATGCTGTTTATCAAAGCATTGATCTTTTCTTTGCTCATAAACGGGATCATAGAAGATATAAGCTTATCATCTATGGCTGCATAACCCTCTTCAATCATTATATCAAACGCGCTCTGATCGATGAACGGAGCCAGCGCAATCACAATGTTTTTCGCTTCCTGCCCATCCAACCCCTGCTTAACAAGCTTTATTACATGATCTGTGAGCACACCCCTGCTCACAAATGGCGCAATCTTCGCAAGTCTTTTAGCAGATACCGCATGTCTGCCAACGACATCCAAAAACAGTTTGTCGGATATTTCTCTGCTCGCAAAAGGCAGCATGTATGCTACGCGGTTAAAGGTCTCATCATCCATCGTATCGCTTTCTTCATCTGCACTTTCATTGACCGTATCATCATTGTTTTCGGCTTCATCTTCCGTTTTGACGCTATCATTCTCAGATTCATAGTCTTTCACAGCATCAAACTCAGAATCAATCGGCTTTGCTGTAGTTTTGTTTATTTCACCCAAGAGCAGTTCTTCCATCGTTACACCAAACAACTTGCTGAGCGCCAAAAGAGTGGGGGTATCGGGCAGCGCAGCGCCGTTCTCCCATTTGCTCACAGCCTGATGCGTCACGTTCATAAGCTCCGCCAGCCCCTGTTGGTTCAGCTTCATTTCCTGCCTTAAAGTGCTGATAGCATTGCCCGTCTTTTTGTAATCGATAGCCATAACATATACTCCTTTCACTTCGCTTAATAAACTTTCCCGGCAGCTGTCCGTGCATCAAGCATATCTCACAGAATCAAAAAATGCAATCGAAGCAAAGTTGAAAAAGGCATTATGCCGTTTTGCAACCGTGAGTTGCAATATCACATCAAAAAACGGCGATGGTACTTCCATCGCCGTAGTATTACAATTCAAACATTCTTTGCATATATTTTTCGGCTTCTTTGCCCGCTGTTGATATGAACTCAACGCTGCCCTGAGAATCGTCTTTTTCAAGCAGCCCTTCTCTTTCCAGAACTCTTTTTAGCTGGCGTACGGTGCCGTCAATGGAATCAAGAACGAGTACATCTTTGCCGACCACATTTTCTATCTCTTTTCTCATAAAGCTGTAATGTGTGCAGCCAAGGACTATGGAATCGGTCTTTTGCTTCAGCGCTTCATCCAAAAGACCATGCAGACATTTTGCCGCTTCCTCGCCTTCAAACACGCCGCTTTCAACAAGCTCAACTATGCCGTTTCCGGGTATGAGCACTGCGCCTTCGCCGTATTTTTCCATCAGCAGCCTGAACTTCTGCTGCCTGAGGGTGGCCGCGGTGGCAAGGACGATTATCTGCCCGCCGTGCCTGTTTTCATGCGCAGGCTTGAGCGCGGGCTCCATTGCAATAACGGGAATGGTGAGCGTCTCCCTGAGCGTCTGCGCCGCAGCGCTTGTTGCGGTATTGCAGGCTATCACAAGAGCCTTAATATTCCTCGCAAGCAGCTTGTTTACGCAGTTTACCGTAAGAGCCCTTATATCCTCTTCGCTCCTTACTCCGTAAGGGGCGTTTTTTGTATCGCCAAGGTATATGAAATTTTCGTTCGGGAGAGCTTTTACTGCGCTTTTGAGCACGCTTATGCCTCCCACACCCGAATCAAAAAAACCGATCGCGCGTTTCATCATGCTTCTCCGTGGATATGATTTTATCTACACCCACATTATAACACAAAAACTATTGCTGCAAAACCCTGTAAATGGAAAGGGCAAGATATTTCATTGATGCTTTTGCCTGTGTTATGGTATTTTCGTTATGTCCCACTTCGATCAGCACGCTTTTTGTGGAAACATGCTGATTATAGCGCTGATCTTTAAGGTTCATATCCTTGGCAAGATCCGGATGTATGCGTTTGAGCTCATCGATTATGCTTTGCGCAAGCTTGCAGTTTTCTTCCCAATCGGGTTTTTCAGAAAAGCCCGCTTCACCTGTGCCCATGAGCAGCATTATGCGTGCACATTCCTCGCCGTCGATCACGGTGCTTTTGGGAGTCCACGATCTTTGGCTGTAGGCGTCCCTGTGCATATCGATGATAAGGTCATATTCCTCGCCGGCGTCTAACCTGCTTTCAAGCATTTCAAGAGAGCGGATATACGCAGTGCCCAGCCTTGGCGGTTCAAACTCCGTTATATCATGAACGACTTCAACGCCCAAAACCTCAAGCGCATTTTTCAGCTCCTCGCCCACGGCAAGAAGATTATGCTCTTTGTCCTTGCTTCGCCATTTTGCGCCGTTTGCAAGCTCATACTGACCTTCGTATTCCTGCTCGTACGCTTCATAGGTATGAGTATGATAAATGAGCACCCTTGGCTTGTCCTCATCCGGCGAAAGCATATCCTTCGGCTCATCAAGTTTTACGCTCAGTGCTATCGGCTCTAAAATATTATTGGGTTCCACAGTAATTTGGGGAGCATATGTATTTTCATTTACATCGCTTTCCCGAATCGCAGTATTTTGTGGCAAGGCATCATAAGCTATGGTTTCCAAGTGATATGTGCGAAGTATAAACGATATTGAAAACACAGAAAACGCTATCATCAAAACAGCACCGAATATTCTTTTTACGGCCGAACCATTCAGATCGCTCATAACATTTCCTCCTGTCAAGAAATGATATGATACTATATTTCCGTTTATGACAGCATTGAGGAAAATTCTTCAAAGCTTATTCCGCGGTGCACCGCAAGATTTATACCCATTGCGATAACATAGGCTGCTTTTTTCACCGCATCGTCAATATCCTTTGGGGTTACAATCAAATCTGCAATATCATTATCGCAATCCTTTCCGCAAAGCGCCAGCGCGGATACTACCATCGGAACGCCAATTGCGATCACGGGCACCGATAACGTGGCATAGGTCAATTCTTTCCTTTTGCTGTTAAGGCCGCTTCCCGGGCAAATTCCCGTGTTTGTTATCTGAACCGTGGAGAGCAGCCTTTTGCTGCTCATGGCGGCAAGCGAATCCACCGCGATAACGCATTGGGGTTTGAGCTTTTCCACAAGCCCCAATGCGATCTCACCCGTTTCGATGCCCGTGACCCCAAGCACACCGGGGGCTATCGCTGCAACACTGCCCGCTCTTTCATCCACCGCATCGGGGATATTTTCTATCATATGCCTTGAAACGAAAATATTCTTTACACAGCTGCCGCCAAGCGCGTCTGCGGAAAAAGCGCTGTTTCCAAGCCCAAGCACAAGTATTTCAGCTCTCTTTCCTTTGAAAGGCAAAAGCTGTGAAAGCTCATTTGATATTATGATGCTTAGTTCCTTTACGCTTTGAGGATCGCCGCTGCAAAGCATGGGGCTTGATACTGTCACATATTTGCCCATCGGCTTTCCGATGCTTTTTGCTCCTTCCTCGCTTAATATTTCAACCTTTGTTATTGTAATTCCGTCCTTGGTCTCTTCCTGCAGCCTTACTCCTTTATTCTCGCCGCCGCCCTCTATCATCTCGCTTGCAAGATCTGTATAGATATCATTTTTTCTCAAAATATCATCTCCTTTGCTTTAGCTTTACAGCAAATCCACGAAATATACTTTGTACGCATTATTTTTGGTGCTTCTGTAAAACATATACAAGACCGCGTATAGCGTAAAAATGTTTTGAGGTATTTGATATGAAACTTTTAGACGGCGGCGATAGAGCTAAATTCGATACTCCGGGGGATATCGAAAAAAGTATCGAGTCTCTTGCATCAAAAGAAACAAAAAGAACTGCAAGGGTTTCTTCCTGTGCGCGTTTTTCTTTTATGCTCAAACGCATTTACAAAAGCCTTGATAAAACTCAGGCTTCCTTCCCCGCCGCGCTCTGGCTTACCGACAACTTCCCGCTTTTGGAGGAAGCATATTTCTATATAAACGACCGCAGGAAATACCGCCTGCCTTCAGCGGACGGTCTTGTCAGCCGTGCGGAGGAATTTGCTGATATTATCGCTCAAAACAGCGAAAAAGCGCTTGATTTTGAGTCGTTTTCCAAATACATCAATGTATTCCAGAGCAATTCGTATTTTTCTCAGGATGAGCTTTGGCTATTGCCGAAGCTCATTACTGCGGCTTTTTTCAGGCGGGCCTGCAGGATAGGCGCAGATATCGCAAGAATAAATGATCAGCGTTCATTGGCTTTCAGGATGATCTCGAAAGACCTTGATATAAACCGCATTGCCGCACATTCAAAGGATGTGTATTTCCTTGAGCACGCATATAATCTCCTTCGCGATACAAAGCCAGAGGCAGCATTGAGCCTGATAAACCGTCTTGGGATATCTCAGGAAGATATTGATGAAAAGATCAATCTTACCATATCCTTGCTTTCAAAGCTTGAGATAAGCATATCCGCCTGCATCGATTCTATCAGGAACATTTCAAAGCTTGACTGGACCGAAAAATATGAGGCATTCAACTGCATCGACAAGATACTTTGCGCCGAAAAAGCGGGAGTGTATGTAAAAACGGATTTTCTTTCCCGCCAGGCGGTCAGAAGCGAGATAAGCAGATTTGCCAAAAGGCACAATATGAGCGAAACCTCTACAGCGCACGCGGTCGTGAGCGCAGCAGACAGGTATGCAAGGGATATAAGCTCCATGCTTTTTGGCAGCGGAAAAAGCGAGCTTCTCAAAACGCTTTCCAAAACCGAGCCCAAAGAGCCTAATATGATATTCCTCTATATGTTTTTGACGGCTTTGGTGAGCGTTGCTTCAAGCATAATAATAGTGCTCACACAGAAGTTTTACCTTGCACTTACTTTGCTGCAGATAGTATGGGCGCTTTCCATTTATGTGATAACAAGGGCCTTTACGGCGTTTATAAAACCCAAACGCCTGCTTCGCTATGATTATTCATCGGGTATC
>SVHB01000056.1 GCA_015056005.1 Clostridiales bacterium | reverse complement strand
AAAATATGAACGGTGATAACAAATGAGCAATTATTACGGCAATGGCTATTACAATAACAATAAAAAGCAAAAAGGCGGCGGATTTGGCATATTCGCGCTGACCGTGCTCATAATCGTGCTTGCGGTGATAGGCGCTGCCGCTCTTTTGTCGCTGAGGGGAGGGGACAGTCTGCTCAAGCAGGCGCTGAACTCTGCAAAGACGATCACCCCTGAGATAAGCACCGCTGAGCCGGAGAACAAAACTCAAATTCCGCAAAAGACTGAGCAGCCCCAACCTCTTCCCGAAAGCACGCAGGCGCAGGCAACGCCGGAGCCTGCAAAAACTCCTGCTAAAGTGGGTTCGTACGACGATATAACCGGCAGGAGCGTGTCCGATATCATATCGGGCAGCGACAGCCCCGTGATCAAAGTTGCCGAAAAGGTCACGCCGGGCATTGTTGGGATCAGTAATCTTGTGAGCTTTACCAACCGCGACGGTTCAAGCGTCGATGTTCAGCAATCTACCGGATCTGGCATGATACTTGACAAGGAAGGCTATATAGCCACAAACCAGCATGTGGTATCGGGCGCGCATAAGCTCACGGTCGTACTTTTTGACGGCAGCGAATATGAAGCCGAGCTTATAGGTCAGGACGAACGCACCGATGTTGCGGTCATAAAGCTCGTAAACTGCGATAAAGAGCTTTCGCCAGTGACCCTTGGTGAAAGCAGCAGCCTTATGGTGGGTCAGCTCGCAGTGGCTATAGGCAACCCCATGGGCGAGCAGCTGGCGGGCTCGGTAACCTTCGGCTGCATAAGCGGTGTGGACAGGGAAATGAAACTTGACGACGGAAGAATTCTCCGCTTCATACAAACAGATGCGGCGATATCCTCGGGCAACTCCGGCGGTGCGCTTGTAAATATGGCAGGCGAGGTCATCGGTATCAACAATATGAAAGCCGCAGGCGGTGCCGGCTCGGTCACGGTCGAGGGAATAAGCTTTGCCATCCCCATCGATACCGCAAAGGTTGTGATAGAGCAGCTGATAGAAACCGGGCATGTAAAGCGTCCCGGCATCGGTATTACAGGCTATGACCTGAGCGCTGCCAACGCCGCTTATTATAACGTACCGCAGGGACCGTTGGTGTCCGATGTCCACGAAGGCGGCGGCGCAAAGGCGGCGGGAATAAAGCCCAACGACATAATAACCCATGTGAACGGGCAGCGGGTGCTCAATTTCAACGAAATGAAAAACGTGCTTGAGCGCTTTATAACGGGCGATATCGTTTTTGTGACCGTGTTCAGAGAAGGGGAGACAATCGAATTTTCCGTCACACTTTCTCAGGTAGAGCAATAAACACTTTGCAAAAAATGCGCAATGAGAAAATCATGGCGCATTTTTAGTTTACAGAATTATAGTTTCCATGATATAATTATTTTCAATGCGTTTTGTTGGGGGACATTATGGAAAAAGATAAGAAAATTTATTTGTTTGAAGAAATGCCTGTTTCAAAGGCGGTAATGAAGCTGGCGCTGCCCACTATGCTCAGCTCAATAGTTATGGTCCTGTATAACCTTGCCGATACCTGGTTCGTAGGTATGCTGAACGATCCGATCCAGACCGCAGCGGTCACGCTTGCGGGTCCCGTTCTGCTTGCCTTCAACGCTGTGAACAATCTTTTCGGCGTAGGTACTTCCAGCATGATGGGCAGAGCGCTGGGCAGAAAGGAATATGATACGGTAAAGAGAACCTCTGCGTTCGGTTTCTGGGCAAGCGTGCTCAGCGGCATCCTGTTTGCTGTTCTTTGCACTGTTTTTAAGCCGGGTCTCATGTCAATGCTGGGTGCGGCTTCCGATAATATAGAGGCGACTGCGGATTATATGTTTTGGACTGTCACGCTTGGTGCTGCTCCTTCCATACTCAACGTCGTTATGGCGTATCTTGTGCGCACGGAAGGCTCATCCATGCACGCCAGCATCGGCACAATGAGCGGCTGCCTGCTCAATATCATTCTTGACCCCATCTTCGTTCTGCCCTGGGGCTTTAACATGGGCGCTGCGGGCGCGGGCTGTGCTACGTTTATCTCTAACTGTGTAGCATGCGCATATTTCTTTGCGCTTTTGTTTGTAAAGCGCGAAAATACCTTCGTTTGCCTGAACCCAAAGATGGCAAAGCCCAGAAAGGATATTGTCCTGGGTGTGTGCATTGTCGGCATCCCCGCTTCAATTCAGAATCTTTTGAATGTACTGAGCATGACGCTGCTCAACAACTTTACCGCAGCCTACGGCTCGACTGCTGTTGCGGCAATGGGCATCTCGCATAAGCTTTATCAGATCCCAATGCAGGTCACAATGGGTATGGCTCAGGGTATAATGCCTCTTGTAAGCTACAACTACGGCAGCAGAAATTACAGGAGAGCAAGAAAGACCGTCAGTCATACTATAAAGATAGCTATGATAGGTCTTGTGATCGCAACCGTTGGCTACTATGTGTTTGCCGATGTTCTGGTCAGGCTTTTCATCGAAAACGCCGAGATAGTTGCGTACGGCACCAAGTTCCTGAGGGCCAAGTGCATCGCTCTGCCCTTCCTCTGCCTTGATTTTATCGGTGTAAACGTATATCAGGCATTTGGCAAAGGTCATCTTTCTCTGTTCTTTGCTATCCTCAGGAAGGTCATACTTGAAATACCTCTGCTGTTCATTCTGGAGAGAGTTTATCCTCTGTACGGACTTGCTTATTCCCAGCCAATCGGCGAATTCATTCTGGCGATCGCAGCAAGCGTTGTTATGATAAATATGTTCAAAAGGCTTGAAAGCGAGCCCCGTCCCGGCAAGGCATTGACAGGCGCAGACGAATAATAATTGCCTTTACCGGTTTATTGTGCTAAAATATTTCCGTCAAAATATTATTTGGAGGAAAACAAAATGGATGTATCTGCACGCCGTGCGTTTAATCTGCTCAAAGAGCTTGCTTTTGAGCGCGTAAGTACCTCTCCCGAAGAAAGAAAAGCCGCCGAAAGACTTCTGAAGGAAGCAAAGGATATCGGCGTTGAAGCAAATATCGAAGAATTCAAGGTCGCCTGCGGCAGGGTAAACCACGCAAAGCTGGTAGTGACCTCTCCCTATACCAAGGAATATGAAGTTACCGGTTATGAGCGCGCCGCTTCCACTCCTCAGGGCGGTCTGGACGCCGAGTTCTATTATGCCGAAAATGTACTGCCCCTGCATTTAAAGAATGTCAAGGACAAGATCGTTCTGATCAACGGCAGGCTCAGAATGGTCGATTACGAAAAGCTGCGCAAGGCAGGCGCAGCCGCCATCCTTACCTTCTCGGGCAGCACTATGGATAGGCTTAGCGAGAGCGACTGCGATATCAGAAAGCTCAGAGAGCTTCTCACCGAAGAACACGGCGCAGCCGTAGCCCTCAACATGCGCGCAGCAGACGCAGCCGAGATCGTCCGCAGGGGCGCAAAGACCATGCATATCGAGCTTGAAGCGCAGGATTACGAGGGCGTGAGCCAGAACGTATGCGCAGTGATAGAGGGCACCAAGTACCCCGACGAGATCATTTCCTTCGGCGCGCATTATGACAGCGTATATTTCTCCACCGGCGTTTACGACAACATGTCCGGCAGCGTTATCATAATGGAGCTCATGCGCTACTTTGCCAAGAACAGACCCGAGCGCACCATGAAGTTCAACTGGTACGGCTCCGAGGAACAGGGCCTTTTGGGCAGCAAGGCGTGGGTCGAGGCGCATAAGGATGAGCTTTCCAAGCATGTCCTCATGATCAATATCGACGTCGCTGCAGCAACCTTGGGTCAGAACGGCGCTCCCGTTATCGGCAACGAAGCGGCAGTGGCTTACGTGGACGCTGTGATGAAGGAGATCGGCGTTCCCTGCACGGTCAGGCACGATATCTATTCCTCCGACTGCATCCCCTTTGCGGATAACGGCGTTCCTTCCGTCAACTTCATCCGCGGCGGCGCACCCGGCGCAAGCTTTATCCACGACAGGCGCGATAACCTCAAGAACAATTTCATCGATGAAAAGGCGCTCAACATCACCCTTCAGCAGGCACTTGCTTTTGCAAAACGCGTCGATTCCGCGATCGAATTCCCCATCGAGAGAAAGATCAGCCCCGATATCGTGAAGAAAGTCGACGAATATCTGTTCAAGAAAAAAGCATAAATGTCCGGCAGATCGAAAGATCTGCCTTTTTTATGCGCATAATATGCTGGATTTTTGCATCCTTTTCTGCTATCATATGGTAGATCGTTTTGATTTATCAAAGAAGGTGCGGATATGAAGGACAACACGCGCACGCTTTTGCTCAAGGGAATGAAGGACGGCGTGCCGATAATGATAGGATATTTCGCGGTATCGTTCACATTGGGCATTGCCGCCAAAAACGCGGGGCTAACGCCCTTTCAGGCAGCGCTTGCAAGCCTTTTCAACAACGCCTCCGCAGGTGAGTTTGCCGCGTTTACGCTGATTCGGTCGGGTGCGGGTTATGCATCCGTTGCACTCATGACCCTTATCGCAAACGCCAGATATCTTCTGATGTCCTTTGCACTCAGCCAGAAGCTTGAAGAAAACACGGGGACGATCAAGCGCATGATATTGGGCTTTGACGTTACAGACGAGCTTTTCGGGATATCGATGATGTACCCGGGCAAGCTTGACCCGATATATACCTACGGCGCGATGCTGCTGGCTTTGCCAGGCTGGAGCCTTGGGACAGGGCTTGGCGCGCTGATGGGCGAGCTTTTGCCGATAAGGATAGTGAGCGCATTGAGCGTCGGGCTTTACGGAATGTTCATTGCCTGCATAATCCCTCAGGCCAAAAAGGACAGGGTAGTGCTTTATTTGATAATCGCCTGCTTTGTGCTTTCGGGGATAGTGAACCTTATGCCGTGGTTTGATATCATACCATCCGGTACCAAGGTGATACTTTTGACTGTGCTGATAGCCGGAGCTGCTGCGGTGCTTTTCCCCGTAAAGGAGGATGAAGATGGAAAATAACATCTATGTTTACATCCTTGTTATGGCTCTGGTGAGCTTCCTCATTCGCGTGCTGCCCTTAACCTTGGTAAGAAAACCAATAACGAATATCTATCTTCGTTCGTTTTTGTATTATGTTCCCTATGTGACCCTTGCGGTGATGACCTTTCCTTCCATAATGAGCGCGACTCAAAGCCCGATAGCAGGCGGCGCGGCGCTGATCACAGGAATAGCTGCCGCATGGAAGGGAAAAAGCCTTTTTGTTGTGGCGCTTGTTTGCTGCATAACAGTGCTTTTGCTGGAATTTGTTTTGATATAAACGATAAAGATAAAATAAACACAAAATATTGGGAGGATAAACATGAGTCATATTCCAAAACCGGAATTCCCGAGACCTGAAAAACGCAGGGAAAGCTGGCTGAATCTCAATGGAGAATGGCAGTTCAGGCTTTTTGCTGAGGGCAGCGAGGAAGCCGAAAAGGCTTTTGCGCTCGATCGAAGCGGCTATGACCGCCGGATACAAGTACCGTTTTCATGGGTAAGCCCTCTGAGTCAGGTGGAAGAAAACGTATCAGGTATCGGCTGGTACAAAAGAAGCGTTGATTATAAAGCAAAGGACAGGCTTTTCCTCTGCTTCGGAGCTGTGGATTATAAGGCCGACGTATATGTGAACGGTAAACATGTAGGGTTCCATCAGGGCGGTTATTCATATTTTGAGTTTGAAGTGACCGATTTTTGGCAGGAAGGCGAAAACACGATCGAGGTACGCGCAGAGGATTATCGCTGCGAAACTCAGCTCTACGGAAAGCAGGGCTACGGTGAGATCCAGGGCATATGGCAGACCGTTTGGCTTGAAGACAGACCAAAAAGCTATATCATCGACCACCGCATCGTGACAAAGATGAGCGGCGAAACAAAGATCACCGTAAAAGCAGATGCTTTGGACGGAACCGAAGTCACTGCATCCTTTGAAGGCTATACCGCCTGCGGAAAGACTAAAAACGGTGAAGCTGTGCTTGAGCTTATGATAAACGAGCCCAGGCTCTGGTCACCCGATGATCCCTATCTTTACGAGGGCAGCATAAAGCTTGGCGAGGACGAGGTGTTCACCTATTTCGGCATAAGGGAGATCAGCTGCGCAAATTATGAGGGCAGAGAATACAAGTGGATACTGCTCAACGGCAAGCCGATGTATTTGCAGGGAACTCTTGATCAGGCGTTCAACCCCGAAGGACATTTCACCTATCCTTCCGACGACGACATGTACGCAGAGGCATATCGCTTAAAGCGCTTGGGGCTCAATATGGTCCGCATACATATAAAGCCCGAAGAACCCAGAAAGCTTTATTGGATGGATAAGCTTGGCATATTGGTCATGGCGGATATCCCCTGCTTCTGGGGTGCGCCTGTAGAAGAAGCAAAAGCGGCATATGAAAACGAGATGGTCGAGATCATGAGCCGCGATATCAACCATCCCTCCATCTTTGCATGGGTGGTCTTCAATGAGTCATGGGGTCTGCTCGATAAGGAAGACGGCGAAAAGGTATATAAGAAAGAAACTCAGGAATGGGTACGCAGCATCTACAAAAAGGCTAAGCGGATCGACCCCGAGCGCATCGTTGAAGATAACTCTCCCTGCCGCTATGACCATGTTGAGACCGATATCAACACCTGGCATTTCTATCTCAATACCTATGAGGTTGTCAGAGATCATATCCGCAATGTTGTAAACAATACCTACCCGGGATCTGATTTTAACTTTATCGGCGGCAATCGTCAGAACGATGCGCCTTTAATGAACAGCGAATGCGGCATGGTCTGGGGCGTTGAAAACTCCGCAGGCGATTCCGATCTGGCTTGGCAGTACCACTACATGCTCAACGAGTACCGTCTGCACGAAAAGATCTGCGGATATGTCTTCACCGAGTTCCACGATGTTGTAAACGAGTTCAACGGTTACTATCGCATCGACGACAGCGACAAGGATTTCGGTTATCAGGAGCTTTCAAGGGATATGAGCCTAAGAGATCTGCACGCCGATGATTTTGTTGCAGTCGACTGCGCTCCCGTCCGTACCGTAAAAGCGGGCGAGCTGGTAAAAATACCTCTTGTGCTTTCAAGCTTTTCCGATAAGCATCACCAAGAGAATTGCTCAATAGCATGGGAACTATGGCACGACGGTCTTTACGGCAGAGTCACCGACGCGATGGGAAATATCGGATTGCCCAAGTTCGGCTACGGCGCAACCGGGCTTTCGGACCTCAAGGTAGAAATGCCCTTGGAAAATGCGGTCGCGGTGCTTTCGCTGTATCTGAAGGATCAAAGCGGAGAAATCATCTCCCGCAATTTTGTCGCCTTTGATGTTCGGGCAGAGCTTTGCCAAAATATGATCGAGATCCCCGTCTGTGAAGGAAAAACCGAAGGCTTTGAACCCGTATGGAACGCTATAGTAAACGATAAGCTTTGCATGGGCGGCTCGGGCAAGGTGAGCTTTGATGTTGAACTTCTAAAAAACAGCGGACTTGTGCGCGATCTGATCATTCATATGGAGGCTTCTTCAAAGCGTGTTCTAAAAAAGGACTGCAAGGAGATCGGCGGCGCAGAGCCCGATCTTGGCTTTATGCGCGGTTATCTGGTTGATCGCGGTGCTTTTGAAAATTCATACTGGATGACGGATGAGAGCCGTATCGCATCTGATGTTGAGATCATGATAAACGGCGAGGTTATCCGTACCGTACATCTTGAAAACGACTGGGCGGATGCAAGGGGCATACTCAGCTGGCATTATCAGCCCGAGGAGCGTCATCTTGACGAAGCCGGCTCCTACGGCGAGCAGCTTCATATCGCTGTTCCCAGCCGTATGCTGCCTGCGATTATGAAAAACGGCGGCTTTGAGCTCAGCTTCAGGGTGAAGAACGGCGGCGGTCTTGCGCTTTACGGACGAAACTGCGGTCGTTATCCCTTCGGTCTTATGGTCGAGATCAAATAAAGACACGAACACAAAAGGAAGGTATGCTGATACCTTCCTTTGTTTTATTCCACATGCTTTCTCATTCTTGAAAGCGCGTTTTTTTCAAGCCTTGAAACCTGCGCCTGGCTTATGCCTATCTCCGATGCGACCTCCATCTGGGTGCGTCCCTGAAAAAAGCGCATTGAAATGATCTTCTTTTCCCTGTCGTTGAGCTTTGACAGAGCTTCGCTTATAGCGATATCGGTAAGCCAGCGATCGTCCATGTCGCGCTCGTCCTTTATCTGATCCATAACGAAAAGCGCATCGTCGCTGTCGTGGAAAACAGGCTCAAACAATGATACGGGATCCATTATGGAATCCAGAGCAAAGGCAACGTCCTCTTTGGGCATGTCCAGCTCCTTTGCGATCTCTTCGATGGTGGGTTCTCTTTGGCCCGATGCGCTCAGGCGCTCCCTTGCCTGCAGGGCTTTGTAGGCGGTATCGCGAAGCGAACGGCTCACTCTGATGGGGTTATTGTCCCTAAGATACCTTCTTATCTCGCCGATTATCATGGGGACTGCATAGGTGGAAAAGCGAACGCCCAGCGTTATATCAAAATTATCGATAGCCTTCATAAGACCGATGCAGCCGACCTGAAAAAGGTCGTCGGCCTGCTCGCCGCGCCCGGAAAAGCGCTGGATCACGCTGAGTACGAGCCTCAAATTTGCGTGGATGAACTCATCCCTTGCGCCGATCTCGCCGTTTTTTACCTTCTGCATTAGCGCCGTCTGCTCGCTTGCGCTCAGCTTTGGCAGGCTCGATGTATCAACTCCGCATATTTCCACCTTTGTTACAGCCATTTATTGCCTCCATAAGTAAACATATAATCATTTCTTATCACTATTCTTTCCGTGATTGGTATGATTTATACGCAGTGCTACATTACGGAGCTGATCTGTTTTTTGAGCCGCTTCATTATCCTTTTTTCGAGCCTTGAAATATAGCTCTGTGATATTCCGAGCATATCGGCGATCTCCTTCTGTGTGCGCTCCTTTTCGCCGATAAGGCCGTATCTTAGGCATATTATGCGCTGTTCTCTGCTGTTTAATCCTGATATGGCGTGCATTAAGAGCTCTTTTTCGGTCTGGGTCTCTATATTGGTGGAAACTATATCGGGATCGGTGCCAAGAACGTCGGAGAGCAAAAGCTCGTTTCCGTCCCAGTCGGTGTTGAGAGGGTCGTCAAAGGAGACCTCGGCTTTGAGCTTGCTGGATCTTCTCAGGTACATAAGTATTTCGTTTTCGATGCAGCGGCTTGCATAGGTGGCAAGCTTTATATTTTTGCTGCCGTCAAAGGTGTTGACCGCTTTTATGAGCCCGATCGTGCCTATGGAAACAAGGTCCTCAAGCGAGGAAGGCGAGCTTTCAAAGCGCTTGGCGATGTATACCACAAGCCGCAGGTTATGCTCGATCAGCTCGCATCTTGCCGCTGTGTCATCGGGAAGCCTTGAGGCCAGCTCCTGCTCGCGGTGTCTTGTTAAAGGCGGGGGCAGGGTATCGGGACCGCCGATGTAAAAAACATCTTCCGGAGGGAAGAATTTTGAAAATACGATGCTTAGGAAATGTGTGAGTTTTTGCATGCTTGCCTCCTAATGATCAAATATCAGTAAAAGAGCGATAGAGGAATTATCAGCTCAAAATCAAAGCTTTGCCGGGCTCTTGTATCAAATGCGATATATGCATCGCCAAGCCTTTGCTTTTTTTCGTTTTCAGTAGTATATATGGCATCTGCTTTATAGAGAATGTACATACCGTCGCCTCCGGCGCCGCGATAGGGCAGGGTAAGCGAGGTGGAGCGAAGAAAATGGATGAGCGAAATATCCGTGCAGACTATCACTGGAAGGCAGCTCAGAGGCTCTGTGAGCAGATTTCCCGAATCTATAAGGGCTGTCAGATCAAATTCATGTCCAAGAGAGCTTATTTTCAGTTTGATCTTATGCGCCGCCTTAATTGCCTGTCTTTTTCTTCCCAGTAAAAAATATATAAGTAAAGAGCAGATTATGCAGCAAACAAGCGCCATCCATGTTCTGAAGCCTCCAAAGCCCATCATGAACATAAGGGCAAACCCGGTGCCGCCAAGCAAAAAGGTACAAAGCGAAAAGGAAATAAACAGCTTTATGTATTGCCTGCAATCGGATAACGGGAGAACCAAAAAGCACATTGCGGCTGCACAGATCAGCCTTGCGGGAATACCGGCTATCCATGTCTTATCATAAATGCAGCAAAACAGGCTGTAAGCACAGCCCATCAACGACGAAAGCAAGGTCTTTTTTAAGCGGACCGAAACACCCGTGCAGCGCTGACAAAGGCTGAGAATGGTGAGGTTCATAACAAAATTTATTAATATGAACGGTTCAAGATACACTGTCAATCAGATCATCTCCCGATGAATAACCATTTTAATTGCAATTGGGCGCGAAATGTGTTATTATGTGCGTTGAATGCAGTTTGGATTGCGACATATACCGAGCCTTGATGCACCAAACCTGCATGAGCGTATGTTTTGGATAGTTTGTCTATGTTTACAAACTGTTCACAGGTTGGTAAAAAGTATTTATTATAATATTTTTCATACTCAAAGGGAGGGAATAACTTGATAGAAATTAAAAACGTCTCCAAAAGATATGGTGAGACGCTCGCCGTAGACGACGTTTCGTTCAATATCAACGATGGCGAAATTCTGGGCTTCCTTGGCCGCAACGGCGCGGGCAAAAGCACCACTATGAATATGGTCACCGGTTACATTTCGTCCGACGCGGGCTCCATTAAGCTCGACGGCGTGGATATTCTTGAGAATCCGCGCGAATTCAAGCGCCAGATCGGTTATCTGCCCGAGCAGCCCCCGCTGTATATGGACATGACCGTAAAGGATTATCTGACCTTTGTCTGCGATATCAAAGGCGTACTGCCCAAAAAGCAGAAGGCTCACCTTGATGATATCGTCGATCTTGTAAAGCTTGGCGATGTATACGGAAGGCTCATCAAGAACCTGTCCAAGGGCTATAAGCAGCGCGTGGGCATGGCTCAGGCGCTGGTAGGCAACCCCAAGGTCGTCATCATGGACGAGCCTACCGTAGGTCTTGACCCCCGTCAGATCATCGAGATCAGAAAGCTCATGAAGGATCTGGGCAAGAACCACACCGTCGTTCTTTCTTCCCATATCCTGCCCGAAGTTGCCGATGTCTGCGACAGAGTCGTAATCATCAACAAGGGCAAGATCGTAGCCTCCGACCTTCTTTCCAACCTCACCAGCGGCATTAACCAGACCGCTCATATGTCCGTTCGCGTACACGGTGCGGAAAAGACCATCCAGAAGGCGATCGCAGAGGTTCCCGGCGTAAACTATGTTGAGTCCATCGGCAGCAAGGAACCCGGCAGCTACGATTTCATCGTCGAATCTTCCACCAATGTGGATGTACGCAGGCCCATGTTCAACGCTCTTGCAAACGCTGCCTGCCCCATCCTCATGCTCAAGCCCATGGAGTTCACCCTTGAAGATATCTTCATGCGCGTGACCGCCGAAAAGGAGGATATCATCTGATGTTTGCAGTATTCAAAAGAGAATTCAAATCGTTTTTCCAGGGCGTTGTAGGCTATGTCGTCATGGCGGTGTTCCTTATCATCGCAGGCGCAGGCTTCTTCCTCTATAATGTCTATTCCGGCAGCGCCTCCATCGCAACCATGTTAGGTCAGCTCCAGCTCTGGGCGATGCTTGTTATCCCGCTTCTTACCATGAAGCTGTTCTCGGACGAACGCAGGCTCAAGACCGACCAGCTGCTTTTGACTTCCCCCGTATCCCTGTGGGGCATCACCATCGGCAAATTCCTTGCCACCTGCGCGTTCTTCTTTATCATGATGGCAATCACTTTCGTGTATGTCGCGATCATCGATATTTTCGGTACTCCCGCATATAACGAAGTGTTCACCGGTTATCTCGGTTTCTTCCTGCTCGCCTGCGCTCTTATCTCCATGGGCGTATTTGCAAGCACCATTACCGAGAATCAGATCGTTGCAGCTATTGTTACTCTGCTTATGATACTGTTTGTAAACCTTGCGGGCTCTCTTGCAGCAATGGTTTCCGATATGCCCATTTTGTACTATCTGTTCAAGATGGTCGATGTATACGGCAGGTTCTATAACTTCTCTTACAGCATCATCTCACTGTCCGATGTCATCTACATGCTGTCCTACACCGGCGTGTTCCTGTATCTGACCGTTTACAACATCGAAAAGAGAAGATGGAGCGAGGGTTAATACTATGAAAGACGAAAACAAGATCATGAATGAAAATAAAGCCGCTCCTGAGGCTAAGAAGACTCATACCCCCAAGAAGCCCAAGAACAACGCCGACGCCGGCAAAAGATACGGCAGGCGTGCAAAGCTCATCGCCGTGTTCGTACTGGTCGCGGTCATTCTTGCAAACCTTGGTACTTATTTCCTCACCGAGTCCTTCGGTCTTGAGTTTGATATGACCAGAAATAGCAAGTACACTCTTTCTTCTACCGGCAAAGAGACCGCTGCCGCTCTTACCAAGGATGTAGTTATCTATTCCATGTACGGCGAGGAGAGCAAGGAGACATATACCTACCTCTACAAGCTGGTTGAAAACTTTGCTGCTGCAAGCGACAGGATCACCACACAGTTCATCGATCCCGTCAAGAACCCCACCTTTGCAAATCAGTTCCTCACCAACGGAACTACTTCCATCCCAACCGGCAGCATTATCGTTTCCACTGCGGATCACACCAAGTTCCGCGTTCTGACTTCCTATGATTTTTATAACTATACCTATGACGAGAGCTACAACGTGAGCATCACCGGCTACAAGGCCGAAAGCTCCATCGCAAACGCTCTGCTTTACCTCAACAGCGATTCCTCTCCCATGGTATACTTCCTCTCCGGTCACGGTGAGATATCCACTTCCGTGTTCGGTACCGTTATCGGCGTTCTTGAGCAGCTCAACTACACCTGCGTAGAGCTCGACGGTTCTCAGCTCAACACCCTGGTTCAGGGCGATACCCTTGTGGTAAACGGTCCCACCAGAGACCTGACGAGCGAAGAAGTTGCTGACCTGTCCGCCTTCATGGATAACGGCGGCCGCATGATCTATTTGGCAGAGATCGGCTATGAGCTTCCCAATTTTGAAGAAGTTCTCAGCAAATACGGCATTGGCATCAACAACGATATCGTATATGAGACCGATTCCACCAAGTATTATTACAACCAGACCTACGTCGTTCCCGACGAGTTTGGCGTGCATGCCATTACCGATCAGCTCGCAGGTCAGAACCTGACCGCTCTGATCACCGAGAGCCGTTCTCTTTATAACACCGATGTCACTACCCCCAACCTGACCGTGACCTCACTTATGGATTCCTCCAAGGGCTCCTTCGGTAAGGTCGATCTTGAGTCCATCGCGACCACTCAGGCCGACGGCGATAATATTGGACCTCTCTCCCTTGCTATGGCAGCAGAGCAGCTCCACTATACTTCCGGTGCGGATCAGGATCCCGCAACCAAGCTGGTCGTATTCGGTTCCTGCTCCTTCATCTCCAGTTTCTATTCCTACGGCGCAAACGGCGACCTGTTCATCTATGCCGTCAACTGGCTGCAGGATGCACAGGCTGATACCGTAAGCATCGTCAGCAAGTCGCTTCGCGGTGATTCCCTTGGCTTTACCTCTTATGCGCAGATCTGGACCGTTGGCGCGATAGTTGTCATCGTTATCCCGTTCATCGTTATCCTCGCCGGCGTTGTTGTATGGCTCAGAAGGAGGCACCTGTAATGGCCGACGAAAAGAAGACCAACGATATCATCGAAACCGAAGAAGAGAATATCGTCGATAAGCTCGGCGATACGGATTCTCTTAAAAACGAAAAGGAGATCAAGGCGGTCAATTTCAAAAAGATCGCCCTGATCATCGCTGTGGTAGTCGTTCTGGCTGTAATTGCAATAGCCTGCGCGATCTTCCTTCAGCCCGAACCCGATGCGGTGGTGGACAATTCCCGCCCCGTGACCTTTGCAAGCTTCATCAAGACAAATGTTGTGAACCTCACGATCGAAAAAGCAGACGGTACCGTGCTTTCCTTCAGCCAGGATGAAGAGGACAACGTGATCTATGACGCTGATCCCGATTATCCTCTCAACAGCGCTGCAACCAGCCTTTTGAGCGCAGCTGCTTCCGTTAAGGCGCGCGATACCGTATTTGACGATCAGGAGAAGAAATCCGAATGCGGCTTTGACGCTCCTACCGTTATTGCCAATGTGACCTATGACGATGGCTCTTCCCTCAGGATGACCGTTGGCAGCAAGACCGCAAAGGGCACCACCTATTATGCGATCGTTGACGGCTACGAAGGCATTTACGAGATCGACAGCAGCTTCCCGTCTTTGATGATGCGAGACATCACCGAATTCAGAGACTATGTTGTGCTCACCGCTCCCGATCCCAACCTTATCGATGAGATCAAATACAGCGCAAACGGTCAGGTAGTGCATTTCAAGCCCTACGGCGACGATGAATTCAATTACTCCGTTCTTACCATCAGAATGATCTCTCCATATGACATCGATGCCGATACTCAGTCCTACAGCGAGCTGGTTTCCGCACTTTCCGAGATAGCCTTCAAGGGTTATGCGGGCAAGGCTGATAAGGGTCTGTCTCAGTTCGGTTTGGATGAGCCCACTGCAACAGTTTATGTGCACGACAGCGAAGGCGCTGAGATCGACATTGTCATCGGCTCCAAGGCGGACAGCGGCGATTATTACGCTGCTCTTGCCGAGAACCTGAACGATGTATATTTTATTGACGATTCCTTTGTGAACATGCTTTGCGATACTCCCGTATCCGAATACATCGGCTCCTTCGTAGGTCTTATAAATTTTGCGCTGGTAGACAGCATTTATGTTGAGACCGACGATGCTTCCTATGATATGAAGATCAGCCGTCAGGTGCAGTACGAGGAAGACGGCAAGACCGTTGCCACCGATAACAACGGCAACACAATTTATAACTACGATTACGAGATAAACGGCAAAGTCATTGAAGAAAAGCCCTTCAAGGATATGTACACTTCGATCATCGGCGTTACTATCGACGGAACCACTCCCACCGATGAAAACGGCGAGCTGCCCGAAATAGGTCAGACCGGCGGCATGAAGGTCACCTACGGCTTCTATGATGATGCTCAGGATGAGGTCACCGTAGAGTTCAGGCCCTATAAGAACCTCTATTACGCTCAGCGCAAGAACGACAACCCCTTCTGGTTCATCTCCAGCAAGGAAAAGGTCGATACCGCTATCGCAGCGGTTGAAAGCGTTGCCACTACCGGTCAGATGCCTGCCCAAGAAGAATAGAATAATGATCTGCACCCGCAGCAACTATGCTGCGGGTGTTCTTGTATGCACAGCGGTATTGTGATACTATAATAAAAAAACAAAGGAGACCGTAATATGGATAAACGGCTTAGAGATATTCTTGAAAATGCGGAAGGCAACCATCTGCTGCCTTTTTTCTGGATGCATGACGGACGGCGTGAAGTGCTGCCCGGGATAGTCAAGCAGATATATGACTCGGGTGCGCGTGCATTTTGCATAGAGTCCCGCCCACATGAGAATTTTTGTAAGGATGAATGGTGGGGCGATATGGACGTGATTCTTGCAGAGGCAAGAAAGCTTGGCATGAAGGTCTGGATACTGGATGACAAGCATTTCCCCACAGGCTATGCAAACGGACTTGTGAAGGAAAAATATCCTCAGCACAGAAAGTGGCAGCTGATAGAGGAGCATGTTGACGTGGTGGGTCCCGCACCGCAAAACGCTGTAATGCTGGCAACTTTGCCCTCTCAGGACGATGTGCTCATAGGTGTGTACGCGTATAAGCGTTCCAAGATCGGCGAAAAGATCGAAGGCGAGCCGATCGATCTTACCGGTTTTGTAAAGGACCGCTATGTATATTGGGATATCCCCGAGGGCGTGTACCGCATATTTGCTCTGTATAAGAGCCGCAGAGGCACGGATAAGAACGATTACATACATATGATAGATCCCGAGTCTGTACATGTGCTGATCGAAGCGGTATATGAGCCTCATTATGAGCATTACAAAGAGTATTTCGGAAACACGATAGCCGGCTTCTTCTCAGATGAGCCTTCCTTTGGAAATACAATGGTTCAGCGCGGGATAGGCGACAGCGGAATGTACAGCAAAACGATCGGTCAACCGGGTCTTGCACTCCCGTGGAACGAAGAGACTATGGAGAGAATGCGCAAAACGCTGGGCATTGATGTAAAACCCTACCTGCCCACGCTTTGGTATGAGGACGATGTGCGCTATCCGCAGATGAGAGTTGCATACATGGACGCTATTACCGAGCAGTGGAAGGAAGCATTCAGCTATCAGCTGGGCGATTGGTGCAGAGAGAGAAATGTTGAGTATATCGGTCATATCATTGAGGATATGAATGCCCATATGCGCCTTTCCTGCTCCGCGGGCCATTATTTCAGGGCGCTTGATGGACAGGATATGGCGGGCATTGATGTTGTGCTGCATCAGGTGATGCCGGGTATGGCTCATTATATTCATACCGCATCCTGCTCGGGCGGGTTTACCGACCCCGAATTTTTCGATTATGTGCTCGCAAGGCTTGCGGCTTCTCACAGCCATATCAACAAAAGAATGAAAAACCGTGCAATGTGCGAGGTGTTCGGCGCATACGGCTGGGCTGAGGGCGTACCGTTTATGACTCATCTTATGGATCATATGCTCGTGCGCGGCATAAATTATTTTGTTCCCCATGCATATTCACCCAAATATCCCGATCCCGATTGCCCGCCTCATTTCAATGCGGGCGGATATAACCCGCAGGACGAGGCTTTTTCAAAGCTTATGAACTATACCAATAAGGTAACTCATCTGTTTGAGGGAGCAAACGAGATCGTGAGCGCGGCGATATTCTATAATGCCGAGGCCGAATGGGCGGGCAGGGGCAATATGCTGATGCAGAAGCCTGCAAAAAAGCTTTATGACGCTCAGCTGAATTACGATTTCCTTCCCACCGATACGATCCTAAGCGATGCCGGGGTAAAGGATGGAAAACTTAGGGTAGGCGAAATGGAGTATTCCTGCCTTGTTGTGCCTTATTCCGCTTATTTGCCCGCTAAGCTCGTGAACAGGCTTTCACAACTTGAGACCGATGGTTTGAAGCTTTGCTTTATCGGCGGCAGACCCGAAGGCTGTGAGTGCGGTGAAGTTATAGAGCTTGAAGAAACCGCAGACTATGTAAGAAACAGCGGCGGCACGGATATAAAGCTTGAAAAAGAGTTCCCACTTTTAAGATATGCGCATTATCGCAGGGAAGGCGCGGATATATTCATGTTTGTAAACGAGTCGATGACCGAAAGCTTTGAAGGGGATATCCTTCTTCCCGTAAGCGGCAGGGCCGTGCGCGCGGACCTTCTTCTGGATGAGGTGTATACTGTGAACGCGCAATGCGGCAGGCTGCATCTTAACCTTGAAAAAGGTCAGTCAACGATCGTTGTATTTACCGATAATATTGACGGCGGAATCGGTGAAAAGGTGAGCTTTTCCACTGAAAAAGCAATTGAAGATAAGTGGACGCTCTCGCTTAAAAAGGCGATCGAAGGCGCCGAATATACAAAGCCCGTAAAGATCGATGCGCTTAAAAATATCACAGGTCCTGACGGAGACAGGGATTTCTCCGGCTTGATGCGCTATGAAACGGAATTTATCGCCCAAAGCGGCGCCGTGGGCATTGATCTTGGCATTGTAGGTGAGTGCGCTCATGTTTGGCTGAACGGACGCGATATCGGTCAGCGCATATGTGCTCCCTATGTATACATGGCAGATATTGAAGAAGGCGTAAACAAGCTCGTCGTTCAGGTCGCAAACAACCTTGTCCATATCCATAAAGACGGTTTTTCTCATTACATGCAGATATCTCCATCGGGTCTTATAGGCCCCGTAAAGGTGCTGTACAAATAAAGACTATAATAAAACCGTCCCGAATGATCGGGTGCTCGTAAAACAGTTTCGGTCCCGGCTGTATGCTCTGCCGGGACTGTTCTTGTATATATTATTACAGCTATGTGATAGAATAAGCCGATAAACTCAAATTTGACGGTCATTTTTCACTCTACCGATGGTTGATTCCTCCCTACTCAACCATCGGTTCGTGTTCTTTGGTCCCCTAATTGTCTATACTGAAATCGAAAGGAGGTAGCCTATGGACCAAGTAAAA
>SVHB01000055.1 GCA_015056005.1 Clostridiales bacterium | reverse complement strand
GTGAAAAGCTCAGTTTTACAAAAACCGACAATCTTGATGCTTGATAAATGCATAGGATATCGCAAAATAGTATAATAATAAATACCCGTTTTAAGCAAACGGGTATTTTATTTTGCTTTTATGCCGAAAATTGTTTGTTAAAAATATAACTTAGCATAAAATTTTAACTTTAACGATAAATATTGTAGTAATTTTTTGTCTGATATTGTATAATTGATTCATACATATTGAGGGATGAACAAAATCAGTTTATCCTGCGAAAAGGAGCATAGTGCAAACCATATGCGTTTCATCCGCGCTTTGATTTGTATGCCTTTACGAGCGTAACTTAAAAACTTAATTATGTTTGTTTATGGCTGCCTCTGCTTTTTTTCGAAAAGAATTGAAGGGAGAGACAAACCAACTTGGCTAAACCAAAATTCAACGTGGTGGACGAGTCGCGCAGCCCATGGATGACGATATTCCTGCTTGCGTGGCCTGTACTGCTTGAGCAGATCTTCACCACCCTCGTAAGCTATGCCGATACCGCAATGGTCGGCGCTTTGGGTGCAAGTGCAACCGCATCCGTCTCCATCAGCAACTCGCCCATCATGATGCTCAACGGCATTATCATGTCGCTGGGCGTTGGTATCACGGCGCTTGTTGCGCGTTCAGCCGGCGCAGGCGATTACGAGAAGGTAAAAAAGCTTATAAGACATGCTTTGATGTTCATCGTGATCCTTGGTATTCCGATCGCGCTCGTCGTTATCCTGCTCCATCGCCAGATCCCCATCTGGATGGGCGCAGGTCCCGATATCCTCGAAACCGCTGCTGAGTATAACCTTTATGTAGGCTTTGGCCGTATCTTTGCCATCACCTCCATGATGCTCAACTCCGCGTTCCGCGGCTACGGTGATACCAAAACTCCTCTTATCGTTAACACCACCATGAACGTTGTAAACGTTTGCTTCAACTTCCTGCTCATCAACCCCGTGAGGGAGATCACTTTCCTTGGTCTCACCTTCACCATGTGGGGCGCAGGTCTTGGCGTAAAGGGCGCTGCTATTGCAACCACCCTCGGTATGATGGCCGCCGGTCTTATGACCCTTGGCGTAGCGTTCTTCCGCAAGAACGAGTTCAAGCTCGACTTCAAGAGCAGCTGGAAGCTTGATATCCCGCTTACCAAACAGATATTCAAGATCTCCATCCCTGCGATGCTCGAAAGACTGTTCATGTCTTCCTCCGGTGTTCTCACCAGCAAAACCATCGCTACTCTCGGTACTGCAAACATTGCAGCAAACTCCCTCTGCCTTACCGCAGAGTCCATGTCCTTCATGCCCGCATTCGCCTTCTCCACCGCCGCTACTACCCTTGTCGGTCAGAGCCTCGGTGCAAAGAAGCCCGAAATGGCAAAGGATTTTGTCAAGAAGTGCGCTATCGTCGGTTCGGTAATCATGATGTTCACCGGCGCATTCCTGTTCTTCATGTCCAGACAGCTTATCGGTCTGTTCACACCCGATAAAGAGGTTATCGAGATCGCCGCTAAGATCGTAAGGCTTACCGCTTTCATCCAGGTACCTCAGGTAATCGCTTGGGTTCTCTCCGGTGCACTCCGCGGTGCCGGCGATACCAAGGTCATCTTCTACATCACCGCATCCTGCCAGTGGCTCATCCGAACTCTGTTCACCATCATCGTTGTCAGAGTATTCCATCTGGATCTTTTCGCCACTCATGTCGTCGTTTGCGTCGAAGTATTCGCACGTCTCGTGCTCTACTATCTGCGTTACCGCACCGGCAAATGGCAGAACGCTATCGAGTAAAACCAAAGAAAGAACCATCGCAAAGATGGTTCTTTTTTTATGCTCGTTTTTTATAAAAAAAAGAGCCGTCGATGATCGACGGCTCTGAAGGAAGAAATATTACTTGTTGAGGATAGTAGCTTCGGTCTCTTTGTCGAAGAAGTGGAAGCGGTTGGAATCCAGAGCAACCTTGATGTGGTCGCCGGTACGGGTGATGGTACGAGGATCAACCATAGCGATGAAGCTGCCTTCACGACCGGAGGTGAGCAGATAGAGGTAAGTGGTGGAGCCCATGAGCTCAACGATATCAACGTCAACTTCGATGACGGTGTCGGGATGAGCTGCGATAGCTTCTGCGCTGTCATTGATGTTTTCGGGACGGATGCCGAGGATAACTTCCTTCTCGAAGTATGCGGGATCAACGAACTTCTTGGTAACTGCTTCGGGAACCAGGATCTTGTTGTTGCCGAAGGAAGCGTAAACGTTGCCGTTCTCCTTGGAGAGCTTAACGTTGAAGAAGTTCATCTGGGGGCTGCCGATGAAGCCTGCTACGAACAGGTTTGCGGGATAGTCATACAGATTCTGGGGAGTATCTACCTGCTGTACGAAACCGTCCTTCATAACGACGATGCGGGAACCCATGGTCATAGCTTCGGTCTGGTCATGGGTAACATAGATGAAGGTAGCTTCCAGTCTCTTGTGGAGCTTGGTGATCTCGGTTCTCATCTGAACACGGAGCTTAGCATCCAGGTTGGAGAGAGGTTCGTCCATGAGGAAGACCTTGGGTTCACGAACGATTGCACGGCCCAGAGCAACACGCTGTCTCTGACCACCGGACAGAGCCTTGGGCTTACGGTTGAGCAGATGCTCGATGTCGAGGATCTGAGCAGCTTCCTTAACGCGGCGATCGATTTCGGGCTTGGGGGTCTTTCTGAGCTTAAGACCGAATGCCATGTTGTCATAAACGGTCATGTGGGGATACAGAGCGTAGTTCTGGAAAACCATTGCGATATCTCTGTCCTTGGGAGCAACATCATTGACCAGCTTGTCGCCGATGTAGAGTTCGCCTTCGCTGATTTCTTCCAGACCAGCGACCATGCGCAGCGTGGTGGACTTACCGCAGCCGGAAGGACCGACCAGAACGACGAATTCCTTGTCTTCGATGTCGAGGGTGAAGTCGGAAACAGCAGTTACGCCGCCGGTGTAGATCTTGTAAATGTGCTGCAAAGATACGCTTGCCATTATATTTCCTCCCTTAAAGTCAGTGTTTAATATAACACATTTTTCATTGCAGTTATATTATATAATTTAACCTTGATTTTGTCATCGTTGAATTTGCACAATAATAAGCAGTTTTTTATAGGTATTATTGATATTTACGGCATGCGCTCAAAATATCCGCACTTATCTGCGTTCTAAGCTCGTCAAGACTTGAAAAACGCTTTTCTCCGCGCAAAAATCTTGTGAACGTAACCTCGATATCCCTGCCGTAGAGATCGCCGGAAAAGCCTATTATATGGGTCTCGACAGTGCGTTTTTTGCCGTTCACGGTAGGATTTGTGCCAATATTGACAACACAATCCCATCGTTCTTTATCAATATTGACAAATGCTGCATAAACGCCGTCTTTGGGATACTGCTTTTGTTCAAATGTATCAAAATTTAACGTCGGAAGCCCTATCGTTCTTCCCAGTTTTTTGCCTTCAACTACCGTACCTTTTATGGAATAATCGCGTCCAAGCATCTTTGAAACGCATTCAATATCGCCTGATTCAAGCGAATTTCTTATCCTACTTGATGATACGATTTTGTTATCGTATTCAACCGAAGGCACCACTTGAACAAAATATCCCAATTTATCGGCATATTTTTCAAGCAGCTGCACATTTCCTTCGGCATTTTTGCCAAATTTATAGTCCCTGCCCACGCAGATATGCTTTACATTCAATTCATTGACGATACATTGAATGAAAGATTCGGGCGTCATATCGGCAATCTCCTGCGTGAATTCGGGCATTATAACATGCTTTGCGCCGTATTTTTTCAAAAGCTCAGCTTTTTCATTCGCGTCGGTCAGATACTTGGGCATTTTATCCTTGGCAAAAACGCTCATAGGATGGTTTATAAACGTGATCGCGATGGGCAGCATGTCCTGTTTTTCGCAGGCAGCCTTTATAAGCGCCTGATGACCGATATGAACACCGTCAAAAAAGCCCAGGGCTGCAGCGGCAGGTTTATCGAAACAGAATTCAAATTCATTGAACATGATCAAATTCCTCCGGAGGCATGACCGTCTTGAATTTCACTATCCCGTCTTCAATGTTTGCAATGCCAACGAACCTGTCGGACAGATATACTCTGACCGTCTCACCTTCAAATATTTCATCCTGCCTGATATAGCGTTTTACGGGCAAAGGCGCGCCGTTTTTTATCATCTTTCTAAGCTTTTCGTTCGCGTCAAGCCTTTTGAAATTCATGATAGGCAGATCGATCGGCAGAAGATCCAGGTTGCCTGCTTTTACATGCTCAAGCGATACTGCATTTTCGGTGGTAAAACAGCCGCTTTTTGTCCTGAGAAGGAAAGAGCAATGCGCACCGCAGCCAAGCGTATCTCCGATATCGGCGCAGATGGTGCGGATATAAGTACCTCTGCCGCATACCACGCGCAGAAGGTATTTGTCATCGTCGGTCTGCTCCAAAAGCTCTATCTCTTCCACATGGGCGGGTCTTTTTTCGAGAGTGGTATCTCCGCCCTCTCTTGCGATATGATAAAGTTTTCTGCCGTCCTTCATGACCGCGGAATACGCGGGAGGAGTCTGCAGGATATCACCCTTGAACGCCTGCATAGCTTCAAGAACAGCTTCTCTTGACACGTTTACCTTTTCTCTTGAAATTATTCTTCCGTCCGCATCCTGAGTATCGGTCCTGATTCCAAGGGACAATTCGCAGATATACTCCTTTTCCTTATCTATGATGTAATCAAAAAGCCTTGCGGCAAAGCCGATGCCAACAGGCAGCACGCCCGCAGCGGCAGGGTCAAGAGTGCCCATATGCCCTACCCTTGTGCCTTTTTCAAACATTTTGCGCACGCCCACAACGGCATAGCTGCTGCTCATGCCGGACGGCTTCAATATATTTATGAATCCGTTGTAAGACATGCGCTTACCTCCGCTTCCGCAGCTGCACGTACAAGCTGAGCTGCTTCTTCAAGGGTCTTTTGGTTTATCGTGCATCCGGCCGCCTTAGAATGACCTCCGCCGCCGAAAACAGCTGCGATCTTTGCGGCGTCACACTCACAGGAGCTTCTCACTGATACCTTGACTGAGCTGTTCTGAGAAGAAGTGCGCAAAAGAGCCGCGACCATAACTCCGTCGGACTGGGTCGCATAGTTTACTATGCCGTCGTAATCCTCATCCTTTGCGCCGCACTCATCGCGGTCTATATAAGATGAAGTCATTATTGCAACCTTGCCGTCCATGCTCGTCTTTAAGGTCGAAACGGTCTTTCCGATAAGCCTTGTTTTGGCTATGGGCATGCGCCTGTAAAGCCTGCCTGTGATAAGATCCACATCCGCACCGGCATCGACCAGCCTTGCCGCCATCCTGAGCGTATCACCGGTGGTATTGGAAAAGCTGAAATTGTTTGTATCGGTGGATACCGCCACAAAAAGACATGCTGCGATATCACTGTCTATCTCAACACCCAGCGCGTCCAAAAAATCAACTACCACTTCTGCCACTGCTGCAGCGCTGCTCCTTACACAGTTTATATCCGCAAAGCCGGGATTGGTGCCGTGATGATCGATGCAGGAGGTCAAGGGCGCAGAAAAGAAAGCGTCTTTAAGCGCTCCAAGCCTTCCCTCATCCGATACATCGATGGCAAGGGATATATCAAATTTCGATCCGTCTTCCCAAACATCGGCTTTTGCTCCGGGAAGGAACTCATAATCCTTGGGGACAGGACCGCTTACGAAAACGCAGGCCGACTTGCCCATTTTTCTGAGCGCGGCGGACACTGCAAAAGCGGAGCCGATGGTATCGCCGTCGGGATTTACATGGGTAAATATGGCAACACTTTCAGCTTTCTTTATCGCGTTTGCGATTTTATCAAGCATTTTCCTCACCCTTATCGGAAGTTTCGCTCTTTTCGATCTCCTGAAGCTTCTTATGGATGCGCACAGAGTACTCGATGGAATCGTCAAGCGCAAAGGATATCTCGGGAATGTACCTGATATCGCTTCTGAGACCTATCTCACGGCGCACAAAGCCAGCAGCGCCCTTGAGCGCCTTGAGCATCTGTCTGCGCTCTTCCTCGCTGCCCATGGAGCTTATGCCGATTTTGGCATACCTGAGATCGGGGGTCACGTTTGCATAGGTTATTGTAAACATTTCGGGTATACGTGGATCCTTCATTTGGCTGATGATCTCGTATACGTCGCTCTTTATCTGCTGAGAAAGTCTGTCAGTGCGTGAATAGCCTGCCATAGCTGCCTCCAAAACAAATTGATAATTTATTATGCTAAAAAAGCCGCGCTATTATAGCACGGCTTAAATATTTTGCCCGAAAAGCAATCGTGCGGATAAGCAAAATTACTTCTGCAGATCCTTGACCTTCGCTGCCTTGCCGACTCTGTTGCGCAGATAGTACAGCTTAGCCCTGCGAACCTTACCACGACGGATCAGTTCAACATGGTCAACACGGGGGCTGTGGATGGGGAAAGTACGCTCAACGCCGATACCATAGGAAACGCGACGAACGGTGAAGGTCTCGCGGATGCCGCCGTTACGCTTTGCCATAACGGTGCCTTCGAAAGCCTGAAGACGCTCACGGGTGCCTTCAACAACCTTAACGAAAACGCGAACGGTGTCACCTACGTTAAACTGAGGGACCTCTTTGCGCATCTGTTCCATCTCGACGGAACGAATGAGTTCATTCATTGTAAAAATCTCCTTCCAACAAAGACGTTCATACACCGCGTTAATTTGGCTGCATTTGCAGCACGACCAGAGGAACGCCCGCTTTACATCAATTTATTATAACACACAAGTACCGCCCAATGCAATACTTTTTTGCCTAATAAATCCATTATTTTTCGTCCTTTATAAGATCAGGACGCCTTTGGCGGGTCACAAGCAGCGCCTGTTCCCTTCTCCATTTTGCAATATTGGCCGCATGACCCGACAGCAGCACATCCGGTACCTTTATTCCCTCAAACTCCGCAGGGCGGGTATACTGCGGGTATTCAAGAAGGTTTGGGTCTGAAAACGATTCGTCCACAAACGATTCGCTGGAGCCAAGCACACCGGGGACCAGCCTTGAGATGGAATCTACAAGGCACATCGCAGGAAGCTCGCCGCCGGTGAGCACATAATCTCCCATCGAGATCTCTTCGTCGATGCACATATCAAGCGCTCTTTGGTCGACGCCTTCGTAGTGGCTGCAAAGGATGATGAGGTTTTCTTCCTTGGAAAGCCTCTGCGCTTCTGCCTGAGTAAAAGGCTTACCCCTTGGCGACATGTGTATCTTCTTGGCAGGAAAGTCCTGCATGGCGGCTCTTATACAATCTACAACGGGCTGTGCCTGCATGACCATGCCCGCACCGCCGCCGAAGGGATAATCGTCTACTCTTTTATGCTTATCGGTCGTAAAATCGCGGATATTGAGATACTCTATCTCAATGAGCCCGTTTTTTCTTGCCCTTCCGATTATGGACTGTTCAAGGGGCGCAAACATTTCGGGAAAAAGCGTGAGGATCTTAATCTTCAACGACTGCTACCTCCCCAAAACGCTTTTTATCCACTATCACGATACCGTTTTCAACATCTATATCAACGAAAACATCGGGGACAGAGGGGAACATGATCTCCTTTTTGCCCTTCACGACATATATATCGCCGCTTGGATACTGAAGGATATCCTGTACCTTGCCGATATAATTATCCTCGTTGTCCTTCACTTCACAGCCTATGACGTCGACAAGGTAGTACACACCCTCGGGAAGCTCGTCTACATCGTCTCTTAAGACATATACATCCTTGCCCCTGAAGCGCTCCGCTTCGTTCATATCGTTTACGCCTTCAAAGGACATAAAAACAAACGAACCGCTTTCCCTTACGCTTCTTAAATCGTATTGGATATAGCTGCCGTCCTTATCTTTGATATATACTTTTTTAAGGCTCTTATAGCTGAGCTGATCATCCGCAAAAGCGGCGAGCTTAAGCTCGCCGCGAATACCCTGCGGTTTCAGCACGCTGCCAACTAGAAGATACTGATCCATATCAGATTATCTCAAGGACAACATTTATGCCCTGTTTGGTGGCGGCCGCCTTTATGACGGTACGGATAGCCTTGGCTATCCTGCCCTGCTTGCCGATAACTTTACCAATATCGCCCTGAGCGACTCGAAGCTCGATCACGATGGAGTTTTCATGATCCACCTGACGAACATCGACTTCCTCGGGCTTATCTACCAGCGAGCAGGCTATGTATTTGATGAGTTCAACCATCGCGTCCACCAAAAATTACTATTAAAGAACGCCGTTCTTCTTGAGAAGGGACTTAACGGTCTCGGTGGGCTGTGCGCCGTTCTTCAGCCAGGTCTTTGCCTTCTCAACATCCAGCTCAACGGTAGCGGGGTTGGTCAGGGGATTGTAGGTGCCGAGCTCTTCGATGAGGCGGCCGTCACGGGGAGAACGCTCGTCAGCAACAACGATACGATAGAAGGGCTTTTTCTTCATACCCATTCTCTTAAGGCGGATCTTGACCATTTTGTGTTTCCTCCAAAAATAAAAATTAGAATAATTTATCTGAAAAAGCCGCGGTTTTTCCTGAAGCCTTTTCTTTGCATCTGGGTCATCTGCTTCATCATCTGCTTGCTTTGTTCAAACTGCTTGAGAAGCTGATTGAGCTGCTGAACGGAAGTACCCGAGCCTGCAGCAATGCGCTTTTTGCGCTTGGCGTCAAGGATGGAAGGATTCCTGCGCTCCAAAGGAGTCATGGAGAGGATCATTGCCTCTACCCTTGCCATCTGCTTATGGTCGATATCGTCTTCACTGATATTCTGACCGCCGGGAAGCATATTCAATATGGAGCCTATGCCGCCCATTTTCTTCACCTGATTGAACTGTTCAAGGAAATCATCAAGGGTGAACTGCGCAGAGCGCATCTTCTTTTCAAGCTCGGCCGCCTGCTTATCGTCATAAGCGCTCTGCGCCTTTTCGATAAGGGTGAGCACGTCGCCCATTCCGAGGATCCTTGAAGCCATTCTTTCGGGATGGAAAGGCTCAATATTGTTGATGTTGAGCTGCTCTCCGATACCGCAGAACTTGATGGGCTTGCCCGTTACGGCTCTGACCGATATCGCCGCGCCGCCTCTGGTGTCGCCGTCAAGCTTGGTTAATATAACGCCCGTGATGCCGACCTGCGAAGAGAAGGATTCGGCTACGTTTACTGCGTCCTGACCGGTCATTGCATCGACTGTGAGCAATATCTCGTCTGGCTTTACAGCCTTTTCGATGCCCTGCAGCTCTTCCATGAGCTGTTCGTCGATATGAAGACGACCGGCGGTATCGATTATGACTACATCGTTCAGGTAGCGCATCGCATGCTGCTTTGCTTCCCTTGCGATGGTCACGGGATCGGTCTGACCCATTTCAAAAACTGGGATCTCAAACTTTTCGCCCACTACCTGCAGCTGCTTGATAGCCGCGGGTCTGTAAATATCGGCTGCGACCAGAAGGGGCTTTTTGCCCTGGCTCTTGAGCCAGCCGGCAAGCTTGCCGCCCATGGTAGTCTTACCTGCGCCCTGCAGACCGACGAGCATTATCACGGTCGGGGGATTGGGGTTAAAGTTGAGCTTTGCGTTGCTCCTGCCCATCAGCTCGCACAGCTCGTCGTTTACGATCTTAATAACCTGCTGTGCGGGGGTGAGGCTTTCAAGGATGTTGGCGCCGATGGCGCGATCGGTGACTTTCTTTACAAAGTCTTTTACGACGACATAGTTGACATCCGCTTCAAGCAGAGCAAGCCTGACCTCTCGCATTGCCTCCTTGACGTCTTTTTCGGTCAATTTGCCTTTGCTGCCGAGCTTTTTGAACGCCGCCTGCAATTTTGCGGAAAGTCCTTCAAATGCCATCATTCATCCTCCCCTGCCGATTTAAGTATTTCAAGCGCTTTTGCGCCGTTTCCTGTTTCAATATTTTCTATCGCCGCATCAACTGCGTCTTTCAGTGCAAAATATCGCTTCAGCAATCCCAGCTTTTCTTCATATTCCTCAAGCTGAGCTTCCGCTTTTCTGATCGCGTCATATACTCCCTGTCTTGAAATTCCTTCAAGATTTGCGATCTCCTGCACCGTGAAGTCTTCATCAAGGCGCTGAGAGAGCAGGAACCGCTGTCTGTTGGTAAGCATAGCGCCGTAAAAGTCCAGCAGCCATGCCAAAAAAACATTGCGTTCCACGCCTTTTCACACCTCCTGTAAAGCACTTTTGCTTTACCAAACGATATGATACACCATGTCTTTCATTTTGTCAAGCACTTTTGCTTTACATTTAACAAAAAAAGCGGCTTTTCAGCCGCTTTTTGATGTATTTTATTTGCCGATAACAGCCTTGATCCTTCTTACGCCGGAGGAAGAGCTTTCTTCCTTCTGGATCTTGAAGGAAACCAGATCGGAGGTATTGCTGGCGTGAGGACCGCCGCAGATTTCCTTGGAAACATTGCCCATGGTGTAGACCTTGACGATCTCGCCGTACTTGCTCTCGAAAACGCCGGTAGCGCCCTGAGCCTTAGCCTCGTCAACGGTCATCTCTTCACAGGTGATGGGATGAGCAGCCTTGATGGCTTCGTTTACGAAATCCTCGACCTGCTTGAGTTCTTCCTTGGTGACCTTCCTGGGGAAGTTGAAGTCAAAGCGCAGTCTCTCTGCGGTGATGTTGGAGCCCTTCTGCTGGATATCGGGAGAAAGGATGGCCTTGAGACCTGCAAGAAGCAGATGAGTTGCGGTATGAAGCTTGGTGGTCTCCTCGGAATTGTCGGCCAGACCGCCCTTGAAGCGCTGCTCTGCACCGGCGTGGGACAACTCCTGATGAGCCTTGAAGCGCTGCTGGAAGCCCTCGAGGTCAACGGTCTTGCCGTGCTCCTTTGCCAGCTCCTGAGTCATCTCAACGGGGAAACCGAAGGTATCATAGAGCCTGAAAGCGGTAACGCCGTCGATAACGGTGGTATCGCCCATTCTGGAGAGGATCTTTTCAAACTCCTTGATGCCCTGACGGACGGTACGCTGGAACTTCTGTTCCTCAAGGTTGAACTGCTCAACGATATGAGCCTCGTTCTCCATAAGCTCGGGATAAACGTCCTTATACTGATTGGTAACGACTTTTGCGATCTCGCTGAGGGAATTCTCGGGCATGCCGAGGTTCATGCCAAAGCGGATAGCTCTGCGGATGAGTCTTCTCAATACATAACCCTGGTCAACATTGGAGGGAGTAACGCCCCTTCTGTCGCCGAGGATGATGGTGGAGGTACGAACATGGTCTGCAACAACGCGGAATGCTCGCACGTCTTCTTCGCTTGCGGATGCATAGTCCTTCCCGCACAGCTCGCCGATCTTAGCGATGATATCGGAGAACAGGTCGGTCTCGTAAACGGTCTTTGCGCCTACAAGAACGCCGATGGTGCGCTCAAGACCCATACCGGTATCTACGTTTTTCTGGGACAGAGGAGAGAAGGTGCCGTCCGCATTCTTGTTGTACTGCATGAATACGTCGTTCCAGATCTCAAGATATCTGCCGCAGTCGCAGGCAGGGCTGCAGTTGGGGCCGCATGGCTCTTTATCGGTGATTACGAACATTTCGGTATCGGGACCGCAGGGACCGGTAACACCGGCGGGACCCCACCAGTTGTTCTTCTTGGGCAGATAGAATATATGATCTTCCTTTACGCCGCAGGAGCGCCAGAGTTCAAAGGATTCGGTATCGCGGGGGCAGTCCTCGTCACCTTCGAATACGGAGAAAGCAAGCTTGTCGGGATCAAGGCCCAGATATTCCTTGGAAGTTAAGAATTCCCAGCTCCAGGGGATCATTTCCTTCTTGAAATAATCGCCAAGGGACCAGTTGCCCAGCATTTCAAAGAAGGTGCAGTGAGAAGCGTCGCCGACCTCGTCGATATCGCCGGTGCGGATGCACTTCTGAACGTCAGAAAGGCGGGTGCCCATGGGATGCTTTTCACCCAGAAGATAAGGTACGAGGGGATGCATGCCCGCGGTGGTGAAAAGGACCGTGGGGTCGTTTTCGGGTATGATGGAAGCCGAGGGAATGATAGCATGACCCTTATCGGCAAAGAATTTCAGGAACATTTCGCGCAGCTGTGCGCTGGTGATGTTGAGCATTTGCGATTTCTCCTTTTGCGCAGATAGTACAGCAAAAATAATATCCTATAAATTATAGATAAATCAAACGGTGTTGTCAATAATTTTGCGTTTTTTCCTTCGTGGATTTGAGAACAATTTCATGACTTCTATTGCATTTACATGTTTTTTGTAATAAAATATTATTTGGAAATTTATGGTGTCAAAGTGTTTTTTCTTTGACGACCAACATTTTATAATTTACGGAGGCAGATACTCATGGGCACCTATGAAAACTACCTTGCTGCAAAACAGATCTACGAAGCAATGGGCGTTGATGTTGAAAAAGCGCTCGAGACTCTTAAAAACACCCGCGTTTCCATGCACTGCTGGCAGGGCGACGACGTTTCCGGCTTTGAAAGCGAAGGCCCCCTCACCGGCGGCATCCAGGTAACCGGCGACTATCCCGGCAAGGCCCGCAACTTAAAGGAACTGCAGGAAGATATCCGCGTTGCCGCTTCCCTCATCCCCGGCAAGCATAAGATCAACCTTCATGCGATCTACGGCGATTTCTCCGACGGTCTTGTTGACCGCGATGCTATCGAGCCCAAGCATTTCAAGGTCTGGGTCGATATGGCAAAGGAAATGGGCTGGGGCCTTGACTTCAACCCCACCTTCTTCTCTCATCCCAAGAGCAATGACGGCACTCTTTCCAGCGCCGATGAAGAGACCAGAAAGTTCTGGGTAAACCACGGTATCGCCTGCCGCAAGATCACCGAGTATTTCGGCAAAGAGACCGGCATCGTTTCCGTTATGAACACCTGGATCCCCGACGGCAGCAAGGAAGTCCCCGTTGATATGATCGGTCCCCGCCAGAGATTCAAGAAGTCCCTTGACGAGATGTATGCCGTTCAGCTTGACGATACCTGCATGAAGGACGCTATCGAGAGCAAGCTCTTCGGTATCGGCGCAGAAAGCTATACCGTAGGCTCCAACGAGTTCTGCACCGCTTACGCCGCTCAGAACAACAAGGTCGCCTGCTTCGACATCGGTCATTATCATCCCACCGAAGTCGTTTACGACAAGCTGCCCACCATGGCATGCTTCGTTGATGAGGCTCTGCTCCATCTATCCCGCCCCGTCCGCTGGGACAGCGACCATGTTACCAACATGAACGACGACGTTCTTGGCGTTATGCATGCTCTGGTAAGGAACGACCTGCTTGACAAGACTTACATCGCTCTTGACTATTTTGACGGCACCATCAACCGCGTTGCCGCTTGGGTAGTCGGTATGCGCGCCGCCATCAAGAGCCTGCTGTTCGCTCTGCTCGAGCCCGTCGAGACCATGCGCAAGGCCGAAGAAGAAGGCGACTACACCACCCGTCTTGCCCTCAGAGAAGAATGTAAGTCCCTGCCCTTCGGCGCTATCTGGGATTACTACTGCGAGGCCTCCGGCGTTCCGGTTCGCGAGCAGTGGATCGCAATTGCCAAGGAATATGAGAAAAAGTGCCTTGCCGAAAGAGCATAATTTCACAAACTACTCTATAATATATACAGGCTGTCAAAAAGTGACAGCCTGTATTTTTTAGTAAAATCGGGTATTGACAAAAGCATTTTGTTATGCTTTAATTAGCGCAATTAATTTTTTTGAGGTCATACGATGCGTTGGAACATTTTTGTAAATCTTAATAATGATTCCGATAAGCTCGTCCCTGCAGGTTATGGTTATTGGCATGGGACAGGGCTCGCATTGTTATACCCGAAAGTTTAGTTTCATTTTAACTTTCCAAGTATATCCAAACGGTGCAGCCTTATACCGGTAAAGGCTGCACCGTTTTTTATATATCTAAAATCAACTGCGGAGGATAATCATGGTTTACGACATTTTGAATAAGCATTACAGCAATTACAACGAGGACGCAAGGCTCAGATCACGCCACGGCATGGTGGAATTTCTGACCACTGTAAAGTATATCGAAAAATACTTAAGACCCGATTCAAGGATCATCGAGATCGGCGCGGGAACGGGCAGATACAGCCATTATTTTGCTCAAAACGGATATCGTGTGGACGCGGTCGAGCTTTTGGAGCATAACATAGAGATATTCAAGCAAAATACTAAGCCCAATGAAAACATCACCGTAACACAAGGCAACGCGCTCTATCTTTCAGAATTTGAAGACGCCGTGTATGATATCGTACTTCTTTTAGGGCCGATGTATCACCTCTACACCGATGATGATCGCAGAAAGGCGATATCGGAAGCTATGCGCATAGCAAAAAATGACGGCGTTATATTTGTTGCCTACTGCGGAAACGAAGCCACCATGATGCAGGAATGTTTCAAATACAAGCTGGTCACCGACCCGCATTTCAGCAAGCTTATGGACGAAACCTTCAAATGCTCATCAAATCCCGAGGATCTTTTTGTGCTTTTCAGAAAAAGCGAGATAGATAAGATGATGGAAAGCCTTGATGTTCAGCGCCTGCATTTTGTCGGTACGGACATGTACACCCATTATGTAAAGGATCAGATCTATGAGATGGACGATGAGATTTACGAAATATACTTAAAGTATCATTTTGCCATATGCGAGCGCGAGGATCTTGTGGGCATAAGCAATCATTTTCTTGACATATTCAGAAAGAAGGAACGAACATGAACCTAAATATACGCCGTGCAAAAATCGGCGATAACATACTCATACGGCCTTTACAGGATGAGATAGCAGCGCTGCATCATGAGGGTCGGCCCGATCTTTTCAAAACGCAGGCAAGGTGGTATAATGATGACGTATTTGAGAAAATGCTTTCGGACCCTAAGCAATATATCTTTATAGCCGAGCTTGACGGTGAAGTTACAGGCTATGCGTTTGCTGTATTAAGGGAGATACGCGGTCATTCCACCTATATCGACTTCAACAGCCTTTACATAGACGATATATGTGTTGCCAAAGAGCATCGCCGCAAGGGCATCGGAAAGCTTTTGTTTGAACAATTGGAAACCATTGCAAAAGCGCATAACTGTCATGACATCGAGCTTGGCGTATATGCCTTCAACAGCGATGCACTGGCGTTTTATAGTGGTCTTGGCATGAAAGTCCGCACACTGAGAATGGAAAAGAGGTTGGATATATGAACGCTAAAGTCGACATCACAAATACAGTCCTTGAAACACCAAGGCTCATTCTCCGTCCATGGGAAACGAGCGATATCGATGATTTTTTTGAGTATGCCAAGGTTCCGGGAGTCGGCGAAATGGCGGGCTGGCCGCATCACACTTCCAAAGATACATCCAAAATGGTAATGGAAAGCTTTATCGAGGGCAAAAATGTATTTGCAATAGAGCATAAAGAAAGCAAAAAGGTCATCGGCTCTTTTGGCATACACAACTCATGGGCAAGCTCTGATCAGCAATTTGAAGGAAAGACCTGCGCAGAGCTTGGGTATGTGCTTTCAAAGGATTTCTGGGGACAGGGACTTATGCCCGAGGCGGCAAAAAGGGTCATAGAATTCTGTTTTGATTCGCTTGATATCGATATACTCACCATCGGTCATTTCACCGACAATCTTCAGTCAAAGCGCGTCATCGAAAAATGCGGCTTTACATTCCACAGTTTTGGCAAGTATTATTCCAGGCAGCTCAAAAAAGAGTTTGATGAAATGAAATATATAATGTACAAATAATATAACAGGGCGCCTGCATGGGCGCCCTTAAATCATTTGTTCACGTAAATATCTCTTATCATATCTCCGTTGATAAGGCGGATACGTTTCTTTTCTTCAAGCTTTATCCAGTTTTCACTGACATCTATGATTATTCCCCGGATACCGCCTATCTCATTGAACAGGGTAACGGTGCATTCCTTTCCTATGAATTCCTTTATAAATTCAACCGGCATTTTTCTTTTAACTCCTTTTCTTCGTCTTTGAGCGATCCTTGCGACGGTAAACCTTTGCGCAGGAATGATCACACAGCAAATTAAAACGACAAATATTATCCACCAGGACTGAATAAAGCTCACCTCCCATAGCAAAAAACGCCTTTAATCGCGCCTTGAGCACTTTTCAGCGTCTATCGCCAGAACCAGCATAAGCGCACAAAGCGCGTCGCCTGGATCCACCACATCGATCACATATGTATCGGTCCAGTTAAACAATTCCTTATTTACCTTTGCTATAGTCCTTCCGCTTTCAACGATCTCATAATCCCACTCAAAGAAATCGCCTTCGACCTGCCATCCGTTGAAATCGATATTGAATTTAGGCTTGAAGAAGGTGAATTCCTTGCTGATGCAGCCGACATAATTAGCCTTTAGGTATATCTCAAATTTGGGCAGAAAGGTAAGCACGCGCTCCCTGACCGTTCCGATCTCGTTATCGTATTTATCAAAAATCTTCAGGCAATGCCCCCATGAAAGCTGACCTTTGACCGTATAAACCGCATCGCCGGACTCGTCGAAAACATCGTAGCTGTCAAACCAGGAAAAGAACCTTTGCTTGAATAAAAGTTTCATGCTTTTCTCCTTTTCTCTTTCTGCCTAAATTATACAGCAAACCATCTTCAAAATAAAGAATAACAGCATAAAAAAGAGATCCTTTGATTAAAATTTGCTGAAAGGATCCCTTTTTCATAAAACACTATATTTTCATAACGCCGGTGACTTCATCATCCATTACGATGACCACATAGGGTTCACCCTTGGATGCTTTGGTCTCAACCAAAATTTCCTCCAATAAAAGCTTGGTCACAAACCCGCTCTTTTGAGCGACGGCAACGCTTTGCCCTGAGCTTACGCTTACAACGCCCGCAAGCCTTGTGCCTGTCGAGCCGTTTTTGAGGAAGGTTATGCATTTAACGCCCTTGCCCGCGCGCTTCTGCCGCTCATAATCCAACGCGATAGCGCGTTTTCCGTAGCCCTTGTCGGTAAACAGAACGATATTGTCGTCCTTTTTGAGCTGAGAAGCAAACACAACGCGGTCACTTCCCTTATCGACCGTCATGCCCTTTACGCCTGCGGTAGCCCTGCCGTTTTGAGGAACCTCGTCCTGCTTGAAGCGTATCGACATACCAAGCTCGGTTATCATAACGATATCCGATTCGCCGTCTGCCTTTTCAACGCTGACCAGCATATCGCCGCCCTTTAAAGATATGGCTGCGGTCTTGCCCTTCCTTGCGCCGTATTCGCTTGCGGCGGTGAGCTTGACCTGACCCGATTCTGTATAGAACAGATACCCCGTATCCTTTTCATCCTGATAAATCATGGATACCGGCGCTTCCTTATCACCAAGGCCCGGCAGCATTGCCGTATAGGCAGTGCCCCTGTCCTTGTTGGTCTTGACCTCGGGTATCTGCTGAGCTTCCATGGTGTAGCAGTTGCCCTGATTTGTAAATATCAGCACCTTGGTATTGCTCATGACATCAAGGGTGGTCTTTATAAGATCGTTTTCCTCGTCGCGCTTTGCAAAAAGCTTGGGCTGCCAGCGCTTGAAAACGCCCTGATCGTTCATGGTAACGATGGTCTGATAAGCCTGTTCCTTTTCGATCTCAACATCCATAAGATCTGCGGAAAGGTCTATCTTGGTCTTTCTGGGCTTATTGAATTTTTCCTTAACTTCAAGAAGCTGATCTTTTATTACGGTCATAAGCTTCTTTTCGCTTGCAAGGATGCCTTCAAGGCGCTTTATGGTCTTCTGCAGCTGCTTGAACTCGTTTTCAAGGTTCAATATCTCAAGGTTTGTGAGCCTTTGCAGCCTAAGATCCAGTATCGCCTGACCCTGAGCCTCCGAAAGAGCAAAGCGGATCATCAGGCTTTCCCTTGCATCCTTCGGGGTCTTGCTGGTGCGGATGATATGGATGACCTCATCGATATTATCGACCGCAACTATCAGACCTTCAAGGACGTGAGCGCGCTTTTTTGCAAGATCAAGGTCATATTGAGTAGCTCTTGTAACGACGTTTTTCCTGTGACGGATATAGTAATCGTTTATCTGTCTGAGCCCCAGCTGCATGGGCTTTCCGTCGGCTATTGCGACCATATTCACGCCGTAGGTAACCTGCAGATCGGAGTACTTATAAAGATATGCAAGTATTTTATCAACCTGAGCATCTTTTCTGAGCTCAATAACGGCGCGCATTCCCGTTCTGTCGGACTCGTCACGGATATCGTATATTCCGCTTAAAACGCCCTTCTTTTCCTCATAGAGCTTATGGATACCCGCAAGCATAGCGGCTTTGTTTACCTGGAAAGGCACTTCGCTTATAACGATCATGCTTCTTCCCGCGTTGGAGGGCTCCATTTCTATCTTCGCCCTTACCTGCAGCTTGCCCCTGCCGGTTTCGTATATGCTCTCAAGGCTGTCTCCGCCAACTATAATGCCGCCTGTGGGGAAATCGGGAGCCTTGACGTATTCAAGAAGTTCCTTTGTTGTGATATTCGGGTTATCGATCTGGGCAATGACACCGTCTATAGCCTCGCCGAGGTTATGCGTGGGGATATTGGTTGCAAGACCTACTGCAATGCCCATAGCGCCGTTTACCAGAAGGTTCGGGAACCTTCCCGGGAGCATCTCGGGTTCTTTCAGGCTGTCGTCAAAATTCAGCCTGAAATCAACAGTATTCTTTTCTATATCGGTCAGCACTTCAAGAGCAAGTGGCGCCATGCGGCTTTCGGTATAACGCACAGCTGCCGCCCTGTCGCCGTCGATGGAACCGAAGTTTCCGTGACCGTCGACAAGCACCTGACCCATATTGAAAGGCTGAGCCAAGCGGACGAGCGCATCATATACCGATGTATCGCCATGAGGATGATATTTACCCAGACATTCGCCCACAACACGGGCGCATTTCTTATACGGCTTATCCGG
>SVHB01000054.1 GCA_015056005.1 Clostridiales bacterium | reverse complement strand
TTGGAGCCTCTGGAAAGACCCAGAGCGGGGATGCCCTTATCGCAGAAGGGAGCGGAGTCGCTGGAATGGACGCCCTCTCTGAAGTTTGCGATCATGCCGTATTCGCGGCAGAAAGCCTCTGCATAGTGCTTGAGATCGTCGCCGCCGGTAACAAATACGGAGTTGGAGCCAAGAACCGTGCCGCACATATCAAAGTTAAAGCAGAACTTGATCTCGCTGCCTACTATATCCGCGCACTGCTCAACATATGCCTTGCTGCCCAGAAGTCCCTGTTCCTCGCTGCCGCACCATACAAAGCGCAGAGTCCTGCGGGGACGGTTATTTAGGAAATGACGATAGATGTACATGATGGTGGCAGAACCGGTGGCGTTGTCCCATGCGCCGGTGCCGACCATAACGCTGTCGTAATGAGCGGTGATCACAATGGATTCGTCTTTGATATCGGTGCCTTCGATGGTAGCAAGAACGTTTCTTGAGGTGGCTTCGTATTCATCCTGCTCAAGCTCGAGGTGGATATCGGTAACGCCGTCCCTTACCATGTCGGTCGCATCGCTTGCCCAGATCTGGAAGCCGGGGATAACGCCGTTTACGGTGAAGGTGGTCCTCAAAGGACGGTAGACCAGATCGTTGGAGTTGTCGTTGTCCCAATGAGAATTGGTTATGAGCAGGAAAGCGGAAGCATTTTTCTTGCAAAGAAGCTTGTATGCATCATAGCTGAATTCATCGAGCAGTACAGCATAGCCGGAAAGGTCGTCAATGCCAAGATAGTTTTCGGGTTTGCCGCCCTGAGCGTAATAGAGCTTTAAGTCTGCGCCGCCTTCGGGGAAGGAACCGGAGCAGCCAAAGGGCATGGATTCGATTTCTTTTTCATAGGGAGCGGTGATCTTGACGCTGTATTTGTTGAGCTTTGCAGCGGGGATGGTGAATTCCTGATATTCGCCCTTGCCGCCCAGCTTTTCGATCTCGCCCATGAGGATATCAGCAGCCTTTTTCTCTTCCGCGGTACCGCCGTATCTGATAAAGCTCATACGCTTTACAATGTCGTACTGATAATTATCGTGCATGATAAGAGTTCTCCTTTATTTGTTTATTTATGCATCTATTATATCTTTTGAAGATGGCTACGTCAATTTGCAAACGCAAATATTATGAATTTTATTTGGATGGTTGATTTTTAGATTGCATGAAGGAAATAAATCGACTAAAATATAAAACAGATAAAAAAGATTAGGTAAAAGCGTGGAATATTGGGAGATATATGTAAAAAGAATAAAGAAGCTTTGTATCCAGCGTGGGATATCAATAAACAAGCTTTCCGCGATGAGCGATGTTAAGCAGTCTACTCTGGACAATATCGTTCGCGGTCAGACTAAAAATCCGCGGGTCAAAACGCTTCATAAGATTGCCATTGCGTTCAATATGACTTTAGCGGAGTTTCTCGACTTCGACGAATTAAACGAATACTCGTTTGACGATAACGATACGGATTAATGCGGTGCAGTTCAATGTGCACCGCTTTGTTGTTAAAGCAATAAGCAGGTTGAATAGGTATGAAAAGCGTGCTAAAATGTTTTGCATGAATGCTGGTTTAGGTTGGGTGTTGTATGAAAAAAGTATTTGATCCGCGTCTTATGATCGGCGCTTCGATGTTCATCTTCGGTACTATCGCGGTGTTCGTGAGGAATATTCCCGTATCGTCGGGAGAGCTTGCGCTGTATCGAGCGCTGATGGCTTCCGTTATGATAGGTGCGTATCTGGTATTTACAAAACAGAAGATCGAACTGAAAAAGATAAAAAAGGAACTTACTCTCTTGCTGCTGTCGGGCGCGGCGATGGGCTTTAACTGGATACTTTTGTTTGAGGCATATAAGTATACGACTGTTTCCATGGCAACGCTCAGCTATTATTTTGCGCCCGTCATCGTGACAGCTGCCTGCTCGCTGCTTTTTAAGGAAAAGCTCACGCGCAGGCAGGTGATTTGCTTTGTGATGTCGACTTTGGGTATCGTTATGATAACGGGCGTTTCAAATTTAAGCGGCGGAAATGATCTTGTCGGCATTCTTTTCGGGCTTTGTGCCGCGGTTTTGTACGCCACGGTCGTTTTGCTGAACAAGTTTATCAAAAATGTTGAAGGTATTCACAGAACTCTTTTGCAGTTCATATCCGCTGCCGTTGTTTTGATCCCGTATGTTCTTTTGACCGATGGGATCACATTGGGCGGTATGAATGCTGTGGGCTGGGTGAATCTTCTGATAGTGGGAATCTTGCACACCGGAATCGCTTACTGCATATATTTTTCCGCGCTCAAAGATGTATCCGGGCAGAAGGCTGCAATACTTTCCTATATAGATCCGCTGGTCGCGGTAATCATGTCGGTCACGATACTTGGCGAATCAATGACGCTTTGGCAGATCATCGGCGGCGCGCTGATACTTGGCTTTACGCTGATAAATGAGATCGGCTCTGAAAAATAACGCAAAACGGCGACGGTAAATTCCGCCGCCGTTTTTTTTTGATGGGATCAGAACATATATGTTCCGGGTTTTACATTATAGGTTTTGCCGTTTACTGTTATCTCAGTTTCTGCGGGGGTCGTAATTGTATAGCGGCAGGTACCGTTTTCGTATATCCATTTGGATTCGATGGTGCCGCAGGGGGAATCGAAGCGGACGCACAAGCTGCCGAGCTTTTCATTTGGAATGGGTGATATCGATATCTTTTCAAAGCCCGCTTTGATGGGTCTTATGCCGGCTGCCTTTTCTATTACCCAGTCCAAAACTGCGCCGTAGCTGTAATGGTTGTAGGAGTTCATATCCTTGCTCCAGAAAGAGCCGTCGGGCTTGATGCCGTCCCAATGCTCCCATATAGTGGTAGCGCCCTTGGTGATGGGATAGAGCCATGAAGGGTAGTCTTCCTTCAAAAGCAGCTGCCATGCGATATCGGAATATCCGTTATCGGAAAGCGCGTGCAGAAGATAGGGGGTGCCCACAAAGCCCGTGGTCAGATGACCGTATTCGTTTACCAGCTCTGCAAGCTTCTTTGCAGCGGCTTTTTTATCGTCTGTAAGGTCAAAATGCAGCATAAGCACGCATTCGGTCTGAGTTTTGGGCTGCGGGAATTCGGCCTTGAAGGCGGATACGATCTTTTCGTATTTTTCTTCATATTCGCTCATATCTTTATCAAGAACCTTGCCGGCTTTTATGAGCAGCGCCGTATCGTAGGCGTAAAATGCGCTCGCGATGAGGTTTTCGTCGGTCGAGCCCTTGTAACTGCCGTAGGGCGCATCCAGACCCAGCCAGTCTGCAAAATGATGGATGCATTTTTGCTCGTCGGAATCGTCGGTGATCCAGAGGTTTTCCTTGAGCGTCTTTTTGCCGATATAGTCTACCCAGGCTTTCATGGAGCTGAACTGATCTTCAAGGATGGACTTATCGCCGTAGGTCTCATATACCTGCCAGGGGCAGATGACCGCTGCATCGCCCCATGCGGCGGAGCAGTTGGGGCTTTCCCAAGCGTTGGGGATAACGATGGGGACTCTGCCGTCCTCAGCCTGTTCGCTTTTAAGGTCATGCAGCCATTTTTTGAAGAATTTATTTACATCATACTGATAGGTCGCAGTCTTGACAAATACCTGAGCATCGCCCGTCCATCCTTCGCGCTCGTCTCTTTGCGGGCAGTCGGTGGGAACGTCGAGGAAATTGCCCTTCTGACCCCAGATAATGTTTTCAAACAACCTGTTGAGCATTGGGGAAGCTGAGGAGAGCCAAGCGGTCCTTCTAATCCTTGAATGCACTGCTATAGCGGCAAAATTATCTGCGCAGATACCCTCGGGCGCCTCGTCTATCCTTATATAGCGGAAGCCGTAGAAGGTAAGGTGTGGCTTATAGGTCTGGAAACCGTCCTTGCAGGTGTAGGTGAGTATCGCCTTGGCGCTGCGGTAGTTTTCGGTATAGAAATTGCCGTCCTTATCAAGCACTTCTGCGTGGGAAAGCACGATGCGGTCGCCCTTTTTGGCGTTTATGCTTATTTCAACATAGCCCGTGATCTCCTGACCGAAATCCACAACAGTTTCGCCCTTGGGCGTTTTGAACATGGAAACGGGATAAAGGTATTCATTTTCTACAATATCCTCGCCTTCCTGCTCGATCAGACGATCATAATCATTATCCGCTATATTGACTTTTTTAGGACCTCCCAAGCGATTTGCGTCGTATTCCTCGCCGTCGTATATGTCGGATGCGATAACGGGGCTTTCGCTCCATGTCCATGTATCGTTTGTGTTTATAAGCTGCTTTACGCCGTCGTCGTATTCTATTTCAAGTGAGGCGAGCACGGCGGGCTTCATATCGATGTTCTTGCTTCTGGGATGAGATACCCTTGAATAGAACCAGCCCGTACCAAGAAGGATGGATATGAGGTTCTTTTCTTCCAGCATGTCGGTAACATCATATTCCTGCACCTGAAGGCGGGTTCTGTAATCCGTCCACGCGGGGGCGAGCACAAAATCGCTTACGCGCCTGCCGTTTATCGTGGCTTCGTATACGCCGGCGCTTGTGGCATGAAGCGTGGCTTTTTTGACCTTTCCGCTCAAAGCAAAGCTTTTTTCAAACAAAGGGCACTCACAATCATATGCCGATATCCATTTTGCGGCCTTGATGATCATATATGATCTCCTCCTGCCTATGGTGTTTTATTATCTTTCTATGAGTATACTATACATGGGTTTTATAATCAACAAATAAAAATTTTGGAAAAAGTATTGAAATCCAATAATGATGGTGTTATAATATGCGTAATTTCTTGGGATAAAGGATGTATACCATGTATAACCTCTTCAATTCCGACAACTTCCGCTACTTTAGCTTTACCTATTTTTATTTTGGTAAGGCTTGTTTCGGTTGTGCAAAAGATGCGAAGTAATATCCAAGGATAGTATATTTGCAATTTCTCCGCAGCCGAAACCGGCTGCGGATTTTTTGTTTTGGAGGAACGAATATGATAGTCATACTTAAATCTAATCCCAATCCCGATCAGCTTCAGGGTCTTAGAAACTGGATACTTTCAAAGGGCGTTCAAATCCACGAGAGCACGGGCGAATCGCATACCATTCTTGGTCTTGTCGGCGATACCTCAAAGATCGACACCGATCTTATCAGCGCCCTTGATATAGTCGAAAACGTTAAGCGCGTTCAGGAACCGTATAAGAACGCAAACCGCAAATTCCATCCGGAGGATACCGTGATCAAGGTCGGCAACACTCAGATAGGCGGCGGAAGCCTGACTATCATGGCAGGTCCCTGCTCTGTTGAGAGCGAAGAACAGATAATAGAGGTTGCAAAGGCTGTAAAGGCAAGCGGCGCGACCATGCTCAGAGGCGGCGCTTTCAAGCCGAGAACCTCTCCCTATTCCTTCCAGGGCCTTGGCGAGGAGGGGTTAAGGCTCTTGCTGCTTGCAAAGAAGGAGACAGGTCTTCCCGTTGTAACAGAGCTCATGGACGCATCCCAGCTTCCTTTGTTCGAGGATGTGGATGTTATCCAGATCGGCGCAAGGAACATGCAGAACTTCAATCTGCTCAAGATAGTGGGCGCACAGGATAAGCCTGTTATGATCAAGCGCGGCGCAGCAAACACCTATGAAGAGCTTTTAATGAGCGCCGAATACGTTATGGCGCAGGGCAATGAGAAGGTCATACTCTGCGAGCGCGGCATCCGCACTTTTGAGACTTATACAAGAAATACCCTCGACATTGCGGCAGTGCCTTCTCTCAGGACTCTTACCCATCTTCCCATCATCATCGACCCAAGCCATGCAACGGGCAAAGCGGCGCTGGTTTCCACCCTTGCGATGTCTGCTGTGGCAGCGGGCGCGGACGGTCTTTTGATCGAAGTCCACAATGACCCCACAAAGGCGCTCTGCGACGGACCGCAGTCGATCAAGCCCGATGCTTTTGATGTGCTTGCAAAGAAGATGAAAGCTCTGCACGGCTTCATGCAGGATTTGGAGGGTTAAGATGAATATCGGCGTTGTGGGGTTGGGCCTGATAGGCGGCTCGATGGCAAAAAGCATAAAATCAAGAACGGCAAATACCGTGTACGGCATAGATACCGACAAGGAAACGATGCTGTTTGCAAGGATGAGCGGCGCGATAGACGGAACACTCGATGAAAATACCATAGGGGAAAGCGATATTATTTTTATCGCTATTCGTCCCAATGCAGCCATAAACTGGGTCAGGGAAAATGCACATCTGATAAACAAAAACACCAAGGTCATCGATCTTTGCGGCGTAAAGCGTATAGTGTGCGAAAGCATCGCTCCGATGGCCAAAGAATACGGCTTCTGTTTTATCGGCGGTCATCCAATGGCGGGCAAGGAGCGCGGAGGCTTTGTAAATTCTACCGATGATCTCTATGCGGGCGCTTCCATGATACTTACTCCCGATGCTTCGGCTGATCTTACTACCCTTGAAATGCTCAAGGATCTGTTTACCGATATCGGTTTTGCAGCCGTCACTTTTTCCACCCCCGAGGAGCACGACAGGATAATCGCTTTTACATCCCAGCTTGCGCATATCGTTTCCAGCGCATATGTAAGAAGCCCTCAGGCGCAGAAGCGAAGGGGCTTTTCTGCGGGAAGCTTCAGGGATATGACAAGGGTTGCAAGGCTTGACGAGGATATGTGGACCGAGCTCTGCCTGGCGGATTCGGATCATCTGGTAGAAGAGATAGGAGTTCTGATTAAGCATTTGAGCCAGTACCGTGACGCGCTGAAAGACGGCGACGCTGATGCGCTTAAAGCGCTTTTCAAGGACGGCAGAGAGAAGAAGGCGACCGCAGGAGGTAACTGATATGCCCAAAAGCGTGGTTAGGATAAACACCGTACCTTCCTATGAAGTACATATTGGCAGTGGTCTGATAGGCGATTGCGGTACGATCATCAGGGAAAGACTGGGCGATGTAAAGCTGGCTGTTATAACCGATTCCAATGTCGCAGAGCTTTATCTTGAAAAAGCAGCAGCATCGCTTGAGAAGGCGGGCTATAGGGATGTTAAAAGCTTTGTTTTTGAAGCGGGCGAGCTTTCCAAAAACATAAACACCCTGTCTAATATACTTGAATTTCTGGCGGAAAATCAGCTTACGAGAAAGGATTGCGTGATCGCGCTTGGGGGCGGGGTCACCGGCGATATGACCGGTTTTGCCGCGGCCTGTTATCTCAGGGGAATAAGCTATGTGCAGATGCCGACGACTCTGCTTGCAGCCGTCGATTCATCGGTCGGAGGAAAAACTGCGATAGATCTTGCGGCGGGAAAAAACCTTGCCGGAGCGTTCATACAGCCAAAGCTTGTGATCTGCGATACTAACTGCCTTGATACCCTTCCCGATGAAGTTTTTTCTGACGGCGCAGCAGAGGCTATAAAGACGGGCGTGCTTGCAAGCGAAGCGCTCCTTGCGGCTTTTGAAGAAAGCGAGCCGGGGCAGAACATTCAGGATATCATAACCCGCTGCGTGGAATACAAGGGCGGCGTAGTTGAGCGAGATGAAAAGGAGCAGGGCGAGAGAAAGCTTCTGAACCTTGGGCATACGGTAGGTCATGCGATAGAAAAGCTTTCGGGTTATACGATCACTCACGGGCATGCCGTAGCCGCAGGTCTTGCCATAATATCAAGAGCCGCAGCAAAGAGGGGCTTATGCGATATAGCGCTTGCAAAAAGGATAGAAGCGGTGCTTATGAAGTATTCGCTTCCGATATCCTGCATTTATGACGCTAAGGCGCTTGCTGAAGCCGCATTGAGGGATAAAAAGCGCGCTGGCGATCAAATCACGATCATCTATCCGGAAAAAGTGGGTGAGTGCAGGCTCAAAAACATTCACGTCGATGAGCTTTACGGTCTCATAAGAGACGGTCTGGAGGGTTAAGATGGACATCAGGATAAAACCTAAGGCGCTTTCGGGTAAGCTTACGGCAATACCGTCCAAATCTGCAGCGCATAGGATCCTCATCCTGGCTGCGCTTTGCGATAAACCCACAAAGCTCATTATCGGCGGTTCTTCTCAGGATATAGACGCCACGGTGAATTGCCTTATTTCCATGGGCGCAGGGATCGAAAAATGCGAGGATGGGCTGTGGGTAGAACCAATAAAGCTTAAAGAATACCCGATGCTTGATTGCGGCGAGAGCGGCTCCACGTTCAGGTTCATGCTTCCCGTTGCAAGTGCGATATGCCAAAAAGCATATTTCGAAGGCCGCGGGAGATTGCCCGACAGACCCATAGGCGAGCTTAAAAAGGCGCTGAGCGCGCATGGAATGGATTTTTCAAGCGACAGGCTGCCGTTTGAGATAAGCGGCAGGCTTTCAAGCGGCGTATATGAGCTGCCCGGCAATATAAGCTCTCAATACGTGACGGGTCTTCTTATGGCGCTGCCTCTTCTGAAAGAGGACAGTGAGATAGTGCTTACAAGTCCGCTTGAGTCAAAAGCTTATGTTGATATGACATTGACAGCGCTTGAGCTCTTTAATATAAAAGTGGATGTCGCAGAAGGAAGATACTTTATCAAGGGCGGGCAAAAATTTGTTTCTCCGGGAGAGATATATGTAGAAGGCGATTGGTCCAACGCAGCTGCGATGCTGGCTTTCGGCGCTCTGGGAAACGGAATATCTGTAGCCGGTCTTGATATGAACAGCGCTCAGGGAGATAAAGCCATACTCGATCTGCTGAATAGGTTCGGAGCAAATACCGGCTTTGCTGACGGTTTTGCGTATGCAAAACCCGGAGAGCTGAAAGGGTGCACCGTTGATATAAACGAGACCCCGGATCTTCTGCCCGTGCTTGCAGCTGTTGCAGCCTGCGCAAAGGGCGAGACAAGGTTCATAAACGCCCAAAGGCTGAAGCTAAAGGAGAGCGACAGGCTCATCACAACAGCCGATATGCTCAAAAGCCTTGGGATAAAAGCGGAAGCTTTGGATGACGAGCTCATCGTATTTGGAGGGGAGCCCAACGGCGGCAGCGTTTCGGGCTTTGGCGATCACAGGCTGGTGATGGCAGCGGCGGTGCTCTCTTCAAGGTGTAAAACGGATGTAATGATAAGCGGCGCTCAGGCAATAAACAAGTCATACCCGACCTTCTTTGACGACATAAAAAAGGCAGGAGGAAGTTTAGATGTCATCACAGTTCGGTAACAAGCTGAAAATATCCGTGTACGGTCAGTCGCACGGCAAAGCGATCGGCGTTTTGATCGACGGTCTGCCCGCAGGCGAAAAGATCGACATGGACGAGCTTAATGCCTTTATGTCAAGGCGAAAGCCGGGCGGCAAGCTTTCCACTTCAAGAAAAGAAGCGGATATGCCGGTATTCCTCTCGGGGCTTACGGAGAACACCACCTGCGGCAGCCCGCTTTGCGCGATGATAGAAAACGGCGATGCGCATTCGGGCGATTATGAATCCATCCGCTATACCCCAAGACCGGCGCATGCCGATTACACCGCGTATGTGAAATGGGCTGGCAGCGCGGATATGCGCGGCGGCGGTCATTTCTCGGGCAGGCTCACCGCGCCGCTTTGCATTGCGGGCGGCATAGCAAAGCAGATACTTGCAAAAAAAGGCATATTCATCGGCGCGCATTTGAAAGCTGCAGCGGGCATTTGGGATGAAAGCTTTCCGCTTTTCCCCGATAAGGATATGTTTGAAACGATCGCAAGCAAGGCTTTTCCCGTGATATCGGATGAAGCGGGGGAGAAGATGCAGGCAAAGATAATGGAAGCCAAAGAAGAACTTGATTCGGTGGGCGGCATTGTCGAATGCGCGGCGATCGGCGTTCCCGCAGGCTTTGGCGATCCCATGTTTGACGGAGTTGAAAACAGGGTGGCAGGAGCGCTTTTCGGTATTCCTGCTGTAAAGGGCGTTGAATTCGGCAAAGGCTTTGACTGCGCCGGGATGCGCGGCAGCGAAAACAACGACCCGATGACCGTTCTTAAAAACGGCAGCATTTCATTTGAGAAAAATGATGCGGGCGGAATACTCGGCGGCATAACGACGGGGATGCCGATAGTGGTAAGGGCGGCGTTCAAACCCACACCTTCTATCGCAAAGACACAGCGCACTGTTGATATAAGGGATAACACAAAGACCGAGATAAGCATTAAGGGGCGTCACGACCCCTGCATCGCGCACAGAGCGGTGCCCGTGGTCGAAGCGGTCATGGCATGCGTTATACTTGATATGATACTGGAGGGAAAATAAAATGGCAGACCTGAAAGAACTGAGAGTTGAAATAGACAAAATAGACGAAGAACTGGTAAAGCTTTTTGTGCGCAGAATGGAGATATCCGAGGAAGTGGCAGAGTATAAGCGTGAAAACGATCTGCCCATCCTCAACAAGTCCAGAGAACGCGAGGTGCTCGATCTTGCCGCATCCCGCTCGGGCAAATATGAGCAGTATACCTATCAGCTCTTTAATAACCTCATGGAGCTTTCCAAGGCAAGACAGCAGGAGCTTTATCCCAAGCCCGGCAAAGTTCTGGATGTGATAAACGCGGCAAAGGCGAACATGAAGGATGTTTTCCCCAAGACCGGTCTTGTTGCCTGTCAGGGCGTTGAGGGCGCAAACTCTCAGGCGGCCTGCGATAAACTGCTCCCGAGGGGACATATCGTATATGTAAAGACCTTTGAGGCGGTCTTCGAAGCAGTATCATCCGGGCTTTGCACCTTCGGCGTGCTTCCCATCGAAAACAGCTCCAACGGTACCGTACGCGGCGTATACGATCTTATCCAGCAGAAGAATTTCCATATTGTAAGAGCCCTTACCCTTCCCATCCGCCATGAGCTTTTAGCTAAAAAGGGCGCAAAGCTTTCCGATATCAAGGAAATATATTCCCATGAGCAGGCATTGGGTCAGTGCAGCAATTACTTGAGTTCCCTTGAAGGCGTGAAGCTCGTTCCCTGTGCAAATACCGCCGTTGCCGCAAAGATGGTTCAGGAATCGGGCAGGAGCGATATAGCTGCGATATCTTCCCACGACTGCGCAGAGCTTTACGGTCTTTCTGTCATAGCCGAAAAGATACAGAATGCGGACAATAATTTCACCCGCTTCATCTGCATCGCAAAGGATCCTGTCGTATACGCAGGTGCTAACCGAATAAACGTTATGTTTGTCTGCGATAACCGCCCCGGCGCACTCAAGAGCGTGCTTACAAGGGTCGCGGCAAGCGGCGTAAACATGACCAAGCTTGAAAGCTGCCCGCAGCTTGGCAAGACCTACGATTTCGTGTTCTTCATGGAGCTTGACGCTTCCGTTTATGAGCAGGGCATACCGGAAATGCTTTCCGAGCTTGAAAGCATGTGCAGCCAGTTCACCTTCCTTGGCACTTACACGGTGGATTGATATGGAAAAGATATACGGGCTTATCGGGAGAAAGCTTGGCCACAGCTATTCCGTGCCGATACACGAGCAGCTCGGGAATCCGAAATATAAGCTTTATGAGCTTGAGCCGGACGAGGTGGAAGCGTTTTTGCGCAGGGACGATATCGGCGCGATGAATGTCACGATACCCTACAAAAAAGATGCATACCGTATCTGCGATATCCTTTCGGATCAGGCTAAGGCTATTGGCAGCGTAAACACTGTCGTACGCCTTCCCGACGGCAGGCTTTCTGGCTACAATACCGATATTTTCGGCTTTGAGTACATGGCAAAAAAAGCGGGCATTGACTTTTGCGGCAAAAAAGTCGTGGTTTTCGGCAGCGGCGGCTCGTCGCTCACCGCGCAGGCGGCTTCAAAGGAAATGGGCGCAAGGGAAGTTATCGTTGTTTCAAGAACGGGTCAGAATAATTACGAGAATCTTCATCTTCACAGCGATGCTCAGATACTTGTGAACACCACCCCTGTTGGAATGTACCCCAACACCGGTGTTTTCGCCGCAGACCCGGAGCTTTTCCCCAAATGCGAGGGCGCGCTCGATCTCATTTACAACCCCTGCCGCACCGCCTTTATATTAAAGGCTCAGGCTCTGGGTATACCCTGCATCGACGGTCTGCCCATGCTCGTGGCTCAGGGAGTACTTGCGGATGCGTTCTTCTTTGATAAGAAGATGAACGAGGAAGATATTGAGCGTATTCTTTTGGATCTTAGAAAAAATATGATGAACATCGTTATCGTAGGCATGCCCGGAAGCGGCAAAACTACGATCGCAAACGAGCTTGCAAGGATTACGGGCAGAAGGATAATCGATGTTGATAAGGTGATCGAACAGCGCGCCGGCTGCGATATACCCACCATTTTTGCTGAAAAAGGCGAAGCCGCTTTCAGAGAAATGGAAAGGGATGCGACCGCCTGGGCAGGTATGCAGAGCGGGTGCATAATTTCTACCGGCGGCGGAGTGGTCAAGGATGAAAGAAATTACCCCTCGCTTCACCAGAACGGCAGGATATACCATATCAGCCGGGATATAAACAAGCTTGCAAGAGAGGGAAGACCTCTTTCGCAAAGCGGTGACCTTGAAAAAATGGCAAGTGAGCGCGCGCCGATGTACGCCCGCTTTGCCGATAAGGTGATAGAAAACGATTCTTCGATACAAGTTGCAGCAACTTCGATTTGGAGTGATTATTGTGAAAATTCTGGTTATTAATGGGCCTAATATCAATATGCTGGGTATACGTGAGCCCGATATTTACGGTAAGGCGACCTACAACGATCTTGTGGAGCTGATCAAAGGCGAGGCAGAAAAGCTGGGTGTTGAAGTCGAGTTTTTCCAGTCCAACCATGAGGGCGCGTTGGTCGACTGTATTCAGGGAGCGTATAAGCTGATAGACGGGATAGTTATAAACCCCGCGGCGTATACTCATACCAGCGTGGCGCTGCTTGACGCTGTAAAAGCCGTTGGGATACCCACGGTCGAAGTGCATATTTCGGACCCCGATCAAAGGGACGAGTTCAGGAAAATATCTTTCATAAGACAGGCATGCGTTAATACGATAAAGGGGCATGGCTTTGAAGGGTATCTTGAAGCCATGCGGTTTTTGTGCCAAAAATAAAAGGAGCTTAGGCTCCTTTTGTTTATAAAAATCGCAAGATAATATAAGTGATGATAAGAAATTTTCGTGTACAAAGCATAAATTAGGTGTTATAATTTATTCATATCTAAAAGCAAATAATATTTCTGTAAAGGAGATATATTATGGAAAAAATCAAAATCGCGGTCGTTGGCTGCGGCGGTATTTTTGCCAATCACTGGACCGGTTATATCGAACAGCGCGATAAGGGCTTTAATGATTTCGAGATAGTCGCTTTCTGTGATCTCATTCCCGAAAGAGCTCAGGCCTATGCGGATAAATATGAAGAAGCTTTCGGAACCAAAGCAAAGGTTTTTGACAGCGTTGATGCGCTTATTGCAAGCGACGTCGATTACAAGGTCGCAAGCGTTCAGGTACCTCACAGCGAGCATCATAAGGTAGCAATTCCTCTCATGCGCGCAGGCAAGCATATCATGATCGAAAAGCCTCTTGCGATCACCATGCGCGCCGCAAAGATGATGATGGACGAAGCCAAGAAATGCGGCGTTGTTCTTAAAGTTCTTGAAAACTATCGCTATGCCGTTTCCGAGCGCGCAGCCGCTTGGGCGGTCAAATCCGGCATGATCGGTACTCCCAGAATGGTCACCATGATGGATGTAGGTCTCAGACAGTGGTACTGGGAATGGAGAGACCATAAGTACATCGCAGGCGGCGCCTGGACCATCGACGGCGGCATTCACTTTGCCGATCTTTGGATGAACATTCTCGGTCCCGTAAGGCGCGTTACCGCTATCAAGCGCACCTATGACAATATCAGATACAAGAAGTTCGATCAGCAGGATGAATCTCAACAGGCAAAGGAAAACGCCACCAAGTACCGCAAGACCAGAAGCCTGCTTTCCGTGAACCCCGATACCTTCGGCGAGCCCATTGAGAGCGATCTGGAAGATACCACCTCCGCTCTGCTCGAGTTCGATAACGGCGTTATCGGCACCTGGCTGGTCACCCGTTCCGCGCCCGGTTTCGTTGACCGCGGCATCACCATCGCGGGCAGCGAAGGCAGTCTCAAGTGGTATGTGGGCATAATCGACTATGCTCAGAACATCGTTGTGACTTGGGAAGATCTGCAGAAGCAGTATCTTGAAAGCCTGACCAAGGAAGAAAGCGAGTTCTGGTTCCCCGGCGGTCTTCGCGATACCATGGCTCTTGAACAGAGAGAGTTCTTCGACTTCCTCAAGGGCGAGCGCGAACTGGAAGTTACCGCCGATACCGGTTACCTCGATATGGCCATTCCTTACGCGGTTTACGAATCCGCAGAAAAGGGCGATTGGGTCACCGTTCAGGATGTTATGGATCTCAAGGAAGAAGCCTATCAGAGCGATATCAACAAAAAGGTCGGCATCGAATAATCAAATAATAAAAAGCATCTCAAAAGGCAGATTGTCATAAGGATTTCTTGAATATCCAATACAACAGCCGATCGACGAGTGTAAAACAAATACCCGTATAGCATAACTGCTATGCGGGTATCTTTTTTACTTGCAAAGTTTCGGAACCATTCCTCATTGTGCTTTTATCACACATATCATATACGATAATACAGTATTCTGTTCTGCAATCCGAACTGTCCACTCAACTCGGAATATCAGACAAGACTTATTCACGTTGGGAAACGGGAGAAAGCATGCCGGACGCTTCCCTTATTCCTGCGCTGGCAGACGCATTGGATGTTTCACTGGATCGGCTTTACGGTCGGGAAAAGTATACGCTTGAGGATTTAATGACCGCAATTCCCGCCTATTTGCAAGCACTTCCAAACGAGGAACGAATAAGCGGCATCCTAAACGTCTCTTTGATTGCGGATATACAGAGTTCCTTTAGAATAAGCAAAAAACAATTGAAAGGAGAGTTCGCTTCTATACTGAACACAAAAGAAACAGGCTTCACAATCGCTTCTCTTAGAGAAGAACTTCCTTTCTGGGCGATATTCCGTGAGCCGGAGGAAGGATGGGGAGCTGTACTCAAACCGGAAGAACGCTATCGTGAAGTGTTTTCCGTATTAGCAGATCAGAAGGTAATGAATACTTTGTTTTCTCTGTTTCATCTTCCTAATGGATTTTCTTTCGATGAATCCTATGCCGGAGAACAGTTTGGCCTTGACGATGCCGAAGAGACATTGAACAAACTACAGAAGCTCCGTACAGTATCTTTTCGGGATGTTTTCATTGACGGTAAGGCTACACGAATATGGTTCTATCACCAGCAAATCGGTCTGATTGCACTTTTTGCGCTGCTCAATGAACAGATTTATCATCAAAATTCATTTGCATGGAACCAAAACGATCGCACATCGCCTCTGCTGAGACAGATTTGCGAAGATGAGAAGTAATCTGTTTTTTGAAATGATACAGTCCTCCAAGATAACGCCTTACACAAAGATATTCCTATGACAACCTGCGTAATGCCGAATAAGCAACTAACAAAAAGCATCTCATATGAGATGCTTTTTTAGTTTACAGATCGATCTTTTTGAAGTTTTTGACGGATATTTTGTATGCGGTGATTGTAAGCAAAAAGCAGATCAAAGCGCCCGAAAGCAAAGCTGCCAGCTTGGGCAGAGGATTAGCCATGCCGGGGGTATCAAGAATATCCTTAACAAAAGGTAGGATAAAGCACGATGCCTCTGCGAGCAGGATAAAAACAAATACCGCAGTGCTCCCCAAAATGAAAGGCATGCCCACCTTTGCCGGGTTTTTGTAGTATTTGGGAAAGAATACGATGTTGAATATGCCGAGTATTATAAACGCCAGCCCGAAAAGCGCCATGTTTGCGTCCATGCCTGCAGCGTTTGGGGCGGACAAAATTTTGTTTCTGAGCATAGCAAACGGAACGGCGATCAGAATTTGTGCGCATTCGAGCAGCGCGGCAAGGGTCATTCTTGCCTTTACAATATCATTTCTGCTGATCGGAAGCAGCAGCATGAAATTTATATCGTTTACCTCGCGCCCGTTCTGGCAGATAAAGAAGATCCCGAGCGTGGTGTAGAAAAAGACGACATAATAAGGATAATTCGGTATCAGCAGCATTGCGGAGAGGAGCAGGAAGATAGGCGCTGTCGGGTGCAGTGATAGCTTCAATTCTTTTTTTATAAGATCAAGCATATCTTCACTCCCTTTCCATGTGGATCATAATGTCATCAAGGGCAGCCTTGCTGCAGGGCAGGGGAAGCTTTCCTGCATCTTCTGCCTTTATAAGAGCGCTTGAACCGGACTTATCCTGACGCACACCGATAAGGAACTTTTGCTGCTGGTCGGTGAAAGCTTGTGCGTGCACCACCGCATATGCGTCCTTGAAAGCGTTGATATCGCCTGATGCAATTATCCTGCCGTTTTTGATGTAAGTGATGTCATCGGCGCATTTTTCAAGGTCTTCGGTAATGTGAGTGGAAAAAAGAATGCTCACGCCGCTTTTCTGCAAAGACAGGAAAACATCCAGCAGTTCCCGGCGGGATACGGGGTCAAGCCCGCTCGTGGGCTCATCGAGCACGAGTAGCTCGGCATGATGGGAAAGCGCAAGCGTCAGCGCGTATTTGACCTTCATTCCCTGAGAAAGCTTCAGCGGTGTTTTGCTTTCGTCAAGCGAAAACATGGTCATATACCTTTTGTAGGCAGCATCGTCCCAGTTTTCATAAAAGCTGCGGTATACATCGGTTATCAGGGAAAGCTTTTTCCTGCCGTAAAAATCGATGCCGCCGCCGACAAAGCCAACGCGCTGTTTGATCTTAGCTTCGTTTTGTGTGTAATCAAGACCGAAAAAGGAAACCACGCCGCTGTCTTTGTGAACATGATCGAACATAGCTTTGAGCGTTGTGGATTTTCCCGCACCGTTGCGGCCGATAAAACCCATTATGCGGCCTTTTTCCATTGAAAACGAAACTTTATTAAGGATAAAGCTTCCGTAATCCTTGGTGAGATCTTCGACTTTGAGCACGGTCATTTTATTTCTCCTCTTGAGTCGGCTTTGCGCCCATAATAAGCTCGTGCATCTTGTCAAAGAATCCGCCCGGCATTATCGCAAGCCCGCGCTCGATATCACCGAGAATAATTACCGTGTCACCCGGATTGATGTCAAAAACATCCCGTGCCTCCTTGGGGATAACGATCTGCCCCTTTTCTCCAACCTTAGCCGTCCAGGCGTATTTCCCGTTTGTGCCCATAAAAGCTCTCCTTTTGCAGTGTGAAAAGTATGAAATGTATAACTTATAAGAATTGTAGCACATAAACCAATGAGCGTCAAGGGCAGGAGCTTTCCGGAATATAAAAAAGCCGCAGTTTTTTAACTGCGGCTTTTGGGGATGAACGCAAATGTATGTCTATTGCTTCTTGAACGAAGCGGTATCGATCACTTCTTGGGAAGAACAGCGCAGCCAAGGGTCGCGAGAACGGATGCGACCAGAGCGAAAGTGGCAGCGCCGGAAGCGGGGATGGAAACAACGGGTGCTGCTTCAGCCTCAACAGTGGTGTCGACGTTCTTGAGCGTTACGGCTTCCTTATAATAGAACCAGCTGCTGTCCTCGGGATCAAGTGCATCGGAAGGATCGGAGTTGTTGCGGTAATCGATTGCAGGCTCCCAAGTCCAGGTGCCAATCCAGGTCCAAATGAAATCAACATAACGAATTTGATTATTTACAGCAGCTAATATTTTTTCCGTCTTAGTTTCTGTTACTTCAATATCAGATGTAGGTGCAGTGGGATTAGCGGGGATTGCCGGTGCAACGGGATCAGAAGGCTTGCTGGGAGTAGTAGGAGTAGTTAATGTAACTGTGGCTTCAGTAACCCAACCGTTACCATCATTTTCCCAACCGCTGAATATCCACTGACCACCGACGAGGGTGCTCTGAGCAGACGCCATAACGGGCAGCAGCACGAGCAGTGCGGTGAGCAGCACAGCGATAAGTGTCTTTTTCATTTGTAATTTCCTCCATTTCACAACAAATGTAAAATAATGTAATCCGAGTATAACCATTATATATATATATATATTGTCAAGCCCATATTAACAAAGTTTTTCGGAAAAGTTCAATAATTGTGAAATAGAAAAAATACTTAGAAAACAGATGGATGCGTGCGGAATAATACATGAGATGTCTGAGCACGGAGCTGTGAAAAGGTATTACCGGAGCAAGATATATGCTTGTTGTACATGAAGATCGGCAGCCACCATAAAGTCTGACTCTCCTGAAAATAAATCACGCGTGACCAATCGTTTCCGGGTCACGCGTAAGCTAATGTATGAAATTACTGAATACCAATGCCGCGGGATCCAAGGGTTGCAAACCCTTGGGCCCAGAGCTCGAGAGGGCGCAGCCATCTCGAACGTATCCCCCCACATTAATCCGGAGTGGAATAGCGGATCATGTTGTCGGTATCGGCCCAGAGGCGTTCGATATTATAGAACTGGCGCTGATCGGGATCGAAAATGTGAACGATGACATGACCGTAGTCCATAACGATCCAGGTAGCCTCTCTGCGTCCGTCGTGACGGATGAGGTCAATGCCTTCGGCTTCGAGCTGCTCTTCAACCTCGTCTGCAAGAGCGCGGGCCTGCAGGCTGCTCATTGCGGTGCAGACGACGAAATAATCGGCAACGATGGTGAGATCCCTGAGGGAGATGATGTCGATGTCGCGACCGCGCTTGGCATCGAGTATAGCGGCGATTTTGGTTGCAAGTTCTTTGCCTTCCATGTTTCAGCCTCCTTTTTGGTTTATAAGTTCGATCAGATGATTATAGAATAAGACAGAACGCGGATGCAGGAGCGCATTGCGGGAAAGGATCTCGCGCATGGTGCCCTTTACCGCTTCAAGACATGCTTTGTCAATATCATTATAAGCTATTTTCCGCAAATCGTCTACACCCGGAAAATCGCGCGTGGGCTCAATATAATCGGCAAGGAAAACGATTTTCTGCAGCAGGGTCATATCGCGCGACCCGTCCCCAGAGGTGTGCGTGCGAATGGCGTCAAGTATCTCGGGATCTGAAATGCCAAGCTCTTTTTTTGCGATTATCGCCCCGTTTTCACCGTGCAGGAGAGAGGGATTACTATAAAGTATGGGATCAAGCTCAACCCCGTGCTTTTTGGCAAGCTCAAGAGCATCTACCTTGGACAGCTCCTTCGCACAATCGTGCGCAAGACCGGCAAGGGATGCCTTTAACCTGTCTGCACCGTAGTGCTGCGCAAGCTCGACGCTTGCATGCTCGGTGCCCACGCTGTGACGATATCGCTTTGGGGAAAGCGTGTTTTTAAGGAACGCGGATATGCTGTCGCGAAGCGGCGCGATGTGGTAGAACCCATGCTCCTTAATATAGGCTTCCACCGCTTTTGGCATGTATTTATTCAGATCTTCGTTTTTTGAAGCGCGATGCCTAAGCTCGGTTGATGATACATCGGGCGCAAATACCTTGCTTACATGGACCCTCATCGAGTATTTTTGCTCAAGCCGCTCAGCTTCACTGAGAAGATCGGCA
>SVHB01000053.1 GCA_015056005.1 Clostridiales bacterium | reverse complement strand
ACCAAAGAATTCAACTCAAAACAAAACTGACACCACTCGAAAAGCGATGTCAGTATGTTGCTTAAATTTTAATATTGTTTACCACTAGGGGGCTTTTGTACTGTCCGCACAATTTGGGGCAGTGCAAAAGTCCGAACGGGTTTTCTTTTCTTTAATACTATGCTTTGCCGACGGCTTTTTTGAGTATATCGGTCAGTTCTTTTTTAACATCTGCGTTTTTGACCGGATCTCGGTTTACCTCCCAGAGCTTTTTAAGCTCAAGCGCTCTTTGTATCTCTGCCTCATTTATTCTGCCGCGCCCGGCTTCGTCCCTGATCCAGCCTTCAAAATCGCCGATCCAATCCGCGCTGTAGCCGATATCCTCGGGGCAGCGCTCGATCTTGCTGAGATCCAGGGTGTCGTAATAGAGCTTGAGACCCGAAGTCTCGGGAGTGGTGCCGTGAGCGATGTACACCTCAAGCACGGGGTTGATGTTGAGCATGCCGTAGCCGGCATAAGGACCGGTTTTGTTGATCTCGTCAAGGTCCTTGTGAATGGAAGCAAATACTACCTCGCACACGAAATGAGTCCACTTTTTGCCCAGCTTGTGCACATGCAGAACCTTTGCTTCAAGGTTTATGGGGCATTCCGCTATGCCCGAGGGACGAACGACCGTGGAAGGCAGTTCGGTGCAGCCCATAACGTCGATCTCACTGATCCCCTTGGGAACGGGGCAGGCAGCGATCCAGCTTTCGCGGATCATATCATGACCGTAAAAGCTTATGACGCACTCGGGAACTTCCCTGAGGTTTGCATAGCTCTGCTTGATTCCGTCCTTCCATTCGTTTTTGTCAAGATCCCATTCATCCTCGCCAACATGCAGGTTGGAGAGGGTGAAGGAGAAGAAATTATGCCCGATGCAGGTACCCATGGTGATGGGTGTGGTGTTCATGTTGCCGTATTTGTCGCAGGTGGTCACAAAATAAGCTACCTGAGGCGACTGGATAAATCTGTTATGACAGCCGTTGAGATTTCCGTCTTCAAGAGAATATTTTACAAATTCCATGATAAGGCTCCTTATTAAATTTTATCTTGTGCAAAAATTATATCATTCAATAAATCGCTTGTCCATAAAAGCCGTCTTTTACAGCAAAATAAGATGAAAAGGTGTATATTTATATGGAAAAAATATCGAGTTTATGTTATCCTATAAAAAATATCAATTTGTGAGGTATCACAATGGCAATACAGATCCTTTCCATGCTCAGCAAAGGCGACCGTTTTGAAGGCGTTCTTCTGTGCAAGACCAGCGACGTCAAAACCTCCTCCAACGGTTCCAAATATCTTGACACTACCCTTTGCGACCGCAGCATGGAGATCAACTGCAAATCATGGGATTGGGGCGACAGAACTCCCCCAAGGCCATTGAGCGTTGTAAACGTGCGCGCCGTGGCAAACGAATATATGGGCAAGTTGCAGCTTAAAATAGACTTTATCGAGCAGGCCGATGTAAGCAAAGCCAACCTTTCCATGCTCGTCCCCTGCGCCCCCGAAGCACCCGATGATCTTTTCGCAGAAATATACGAGACCATCGATGAGATGGAGGACGACGATATAAAGCTCATGGCTGCGGCGGTTGTCGATATGAACAAGGACAAGCTGCGCTATTGGCCCGCAGCGGTGAGCTTCCATCACGCAATGCGCGGTGGTCTCATTTATCACACCGTTTCCATGCTCAGGGCGGCAAAAGCGCTGCTCCCCCTTTATCCTTTCCTCGATAAGGACCTTACCTGCTGCGGCGTGATCATCCACGACATATGCAAAATTATGGAGCTGGATGCGGGCGAGTTGGGACTTGCAAGCGAATACACCAAAGAAGGGCTCCTGCTCGGTCACATTTCCATGGGTACAATGTATATAAATTCCCTTGCCAAGGAGCTCGAGATCGACAAAGAGACCGCGCTGCTGCTCGAGCACATGGTGCTTTCGCATCACAGCGAACCCGATTACGGCTCTCCGAGGCGGCCCATGTTTGCAGAGGCAGAGCTTCTGCATCATCTTGATAACCTTGACGCGAGGATGTTTGACATGCATCACAACATCTCGTCCATAAAAGAGGGTGAGTTCACCTCTTATATCCGCTCGCTTGAAAACAGGAAGCTTTACAGGCACAAAAAGTTCCACGAATGATATTAGTTCTAAGGATATTCTAATCTTTCTTTTATTGCCGTCAAATAGGGCGGTGTTATGATTTAAGCACAGAAAAACGAAACGACCGACCGAGTTTTGGAGGAAATTATGAGTAACGATAGGGGAGGCATCCCGTGGGGAGTCATAGCCATGCTGCTTGTCGTCTGCTTTCCCGCAGGCGTAGTGCTTTTGATACTCAAATTCATGCTCCCTGTGCTTGAACAGCTATTTGACGGTCAAAAGCCCAAGCAGGAAAAGATCAGCGTACAGGAATTCAAGGAACTGCAGGACAGGATCGATCCTGTGAGCAATTCCGCTAAATACAAAGCTGAGATAAAAACAGCTGCAAAGCCTAATGTTATAGTGCACAACGGTAAAATAAACGAGAATATCCGCTCGGGGGAATATAGCTTTACCCGCGATCAGCTAAACGGCAGCGTAAAGGAAAACAAAACCGAACAGGCAAACGATACGCCCAAGTCAAATCCCAGAAGCTATATAAACGATCAGCTCGACAGCGCGCAGGCCTACACCACAAAAAATGCACCGCATCCGGTAAAAACCGCGGCAAACACCGTTCAGGAAAACGCAAATAATAAACCGGAGGTCATCACCCCCGCTCAGCTGAAGAAAAAGATACCTTCCGGCGGTTCCACAGCCCTTCAGGTGCTGGGCATCATCTTTGGTTCGATAGGCTTCCTGCTTGCCGGTATATTCGGTCTGATATGCCTTTTGGCAGAGCAGTACTCCGCAGGGCTTCTGACCGCAGCGCTGGTGCTCGCCATTGTTCCCGGTCTTCCCGGGCTCGTGATGCTCTATTTCGGGCTCAGAGGCAGAAATCAGGCATCACGCTTCCGCAGGTATTACGAGCTTATCGGCAATAAAAAGGAGATATCCATCGACAGGCTCGCCGAGGTCATGGATGTATCCTACACCACCGCGCTCATCGATCTTCAGAAGATGATCGACAAGGGAATACTGCAAAACGCTTATATAGACAAGACCGAGCGCACCTACAACGTCGGCAATCCTTTTGACGCCATCAAGGAAAAGGAAGCAAGGGAACTTGCGAGAATAGAACAGGAAAAGATACCCGACGCAGCAAAGCGCATAAGGGAGATCAACGACGATATAGAGGACGAAGAGGTTTCACGCAAGCTGGACAAGCTGGAGCTTATCACAAGGCGCATATTCGAATATGTTGAAAAAAAGCCCGAGCTTATGCCAAAGCTCAGGAACTTCACCGGTTATTACCTTCCCACTACGCTCAAAATACTCGAAGCCTACGCCCGATTTGAGGAGCAGGAGGTTCAAGGCAAGAACATGAGCGAAGCGATGAAGGATATCGAAGAGCTGCTGGACACCCTCATAAAAAGCTTTGAAAGCCAGCTCGATCAGCTTTATGACAACGAAACGCTCGATGTTTCCACAGACATTACCGTTCTTGAAAACATGCTCGAGCGCGAAGGGCTCACAGGCAGCGGCTTTAACGTGATGCTCGATAAGGACAGAACGATCGAAAAAATGTAATCAAAAAAACGTGATACCGCTTGGGTATCACGTTTTTTGATGCGCAAATACTAAAACTCGTAGGTCTCGGGCGCTGCGGTAAACGAAGAGAAGGTCGCTACGGCATTTTTCATATAAAGCACCTGAGTGTTATCATCGTTTTCGTCGTACATACGCCTGAGGGACGAATACTCATCCAGCATGGACTTCTTGGCTTCCACCCTATTATCCTCGATCAGCTCGCAGGCAACTCTCAGCCACACGCCGTCCTTGAACGCGCAGATCTCCGCCTTGGGATTGATACCCAGCTGCCTGGAAACGGGCTTGATCTTGCCGGTCTGGATATAGAGCTTACCTTCAAAAATGTGAGCCGTGCCGAAGGGTCTGACCCTGGGCTGATCGCCTTCCACGGTCGCAAGATAATAAGTCCCGGCGTTTTTCAAAAAATCACATACTCTTTGCATCGTACTGCCTCCCTGTATTTTATAGCTTTATGATACATACATTATCCGTTTTTGTAAACCCTTGCGCAATATCGAAAACAAAACGCACAGAAAACCTGTGCGTTTATTTAAGGCAGCGCATCAAAGAACGCCGTGGATATCTTATGCTTCTCGGTGCGGATCATTTGCCGCCACTGCGCGGGTGACATGTTTTTTATGTGCCTGAACTGACGGCTGAAGCTGGACGGGGTCTGATAGCCTACCTTTGCGCCGATGGCGTTTACCGGCTCATCACTGCTGTATAAAAGCACGCAGGCGCGCTCTATCCTTATTATCTGCAGATATTCCTGCGGAGATCTTCCGAGTATCTGCCTGAACAGCCGCCTGAAATGGGATGCGCTCACATGGCATTTGACCGCAAGCTCGTTTACGGAAATATCGTTCATATAATTATTTGCGATATGGGTTATCGCAGGCACTATAAGGTTTAAGCGCTGCTTGCCCTCTTCCTTTCCCGATTCCTGACTGCGCTTCATCCTGAGCAATATCAAAAACAGAGCATGGAAAAGCTGGGTAACCGTCTCGCTGCTGTTCGGCGCATTTTCCTCCATCTCGTCTGCAATCATGCTTGCAATGTCATATGCTCTTTTTGAGGCTGCTGTGTCTATCACGCAATCAACGCCCGCAAGGTTTTGCTGAAACTCGCCTATCTCTTTTGAGGTATAAGGGTCAAGCCCGGGTATCAGCAAAAGAGGATCGACATAAAGCCATTTGAAAAAGCAAGTATCGGACGGCTTTGCCATATTGCTGTGGGGAACATGCGGCGGCGCGAGCACAAGGCATGGCGCGCTGTATTCAACCGCCTGCTCGCCTATATAATAGGTTCCCTTGCCGCTGTAAAGAACGCCTATCTCAAGACAGTTGTGAAAATGCATAAAGGTCGGCTTTTCGGGACCTATCTTCCATTGATCACCCAGAAGTCCTATCACAGGAAAGCTTGCGGGCAGATCAAAATGGCGGTAAATTATGTTTGATTGAAGCGCTTTATGGGTATCGTTACCCATCACTGTCGCCTCCTTGCGGTGCTGCTTCTATTTGTCTATCATCATACCGAGTATGACCTTGTCGGTGGTCTCCATACCCCTTGAGCCCAGAGAACCGAGGTTTTCTATGGTCTTTTCAACGTCCGCTGTGATTATGCCGTCAAGGCGCGAAGCCCCAACGCCCGCCAGGGCAAGCTGAGCGCACTGCATCGCGCTGGAAACGGAGCTTGCTATCTTGAGCGCGCAGCCGGACTTTGCGCCGTCGCAGATGAGCCCGGAAATATCGGCTATCATATTCTTTATCGCATAACAGATGTTATCAAGACCGCCGCCCATCATATAGGTCACGCCGCAGGAAGAGCCGATGGCGGAAGCAATGGCACAGCCGCAAAGCGGAGAGAGCGGGCCTATGTATTCCTTAATATGAATGGTAATGAGCTGGCTGAGCGCCTGAGCTCTGAGCATCTGTTCATTGTCTATGCCAAGCTTCCTTGCAGCCGCAGCTACGGGAAGCGACGCGGTTATGCCCTGATTTCCGCTGCCAGCGGTGCTCATGACCGGCAGCGTGCAGCCCGCCATTCTTGCATCGGCGGCAGCTGCCGTATAGGCGCAGACATATTCGGAAAGCGAAAGATTCTCCATCGATCTGCCGTTTTTCAGCACCCTTCCCACCCGCATGCCGTAGCTTTTGTTCAAGCCTTCGTTTGCAACAGCGTCGTTCATGTTAACGGCGTCGAGCAAAAATTCGATCTCGCCCAACTCAACCGAAGTCGCAAAATCGTATATTCCCGAAATATCAAGCTCGTGGTGGCTCTGAGTCACCGGGCGGGAATGCTCTGAAACACGGCTTTCCTGTACCTGTCCGTCCTTTTTGACCAGGGTGATGTTGGTGTGCTGATCTTCAATAATGCAGACCGCATTATGACCGTCCGCGTAAAGTATCGCTTCGATATAAAGCTTTTTATCGGTATCCTTGAGGGCGACAGTGCATACACCCTTTTCGACCAGCTTCTTTGCTGCCTCACAATCGGCGTTTGACGCGCCCGAAAGCACCTCAAGCCCGTAGCTCGAATGACCGGCAACGCAGCTGAGCGCGGATGCGATCTCAAGACCCACCATGCCCGTGCCGGGAATTCCCACACCCATGGCGTTTTTGAATATGTTCGTGCTGACCAAAAGCTCGACCTTTTCCGGCATCATGCCAAGGGCTTCCTTTGCCCTTGCTACAGCAAGCGCAGCAGCGATGGGCTCTGTACAGCCAAGTGCAGGGCGAATCTCGCTCCTTAAAATATCGATATAAAACTGCTTGTCCATAAAAACACTCCGATACAAAGCTTTTCTTTTATCATTATAGCTCATTTGTTCTCTTTTTGCATCAAAAAAGCGTGCAATATACGCGCATTTTCGATTATTTTGATCGTTTTTGAAAAAAAGACCGCCGCCAAAGGCCGGCAGCGGTAAAGAGCAATTATGCTATTTTAATATCTCTTCGATCATATCTAGCTCTTCCTTGGTAAAGGGCGCAGCTTTCACTGCTTCCACGTTTTCGATGACCTGCTCCGGGCGGCTAGCGCCGATGAGCGCAGAGGTCACTACGTTATCCCTGAGCACCCACGATAACGCCATCTGTGAAAGCTTCTGACCGCGATTTTTGGCGATCTCGTTTAGCTTTACGACCTTTTCGATCTTATCGGGAGTGATCGCGGAGGGCTTTAAGTATCTTGGATCGTGACCCGCTCTGGAGTCTGCGGGAATGCCGTTTATATACTTATCGGTAAGTATGCCGCCCGAGAGAGGAGCAAAGCAAATGCAGCCGACTTTTTCTTCCCTGAGCACATCGGTCAGACCGTCTTCTATCCAGCGATTGAACATGGAATAGCTGGGCTGCTCGATAAGGCATGGGGTGCCCAGTTCTTTCAGGGTTCTGATGGCAATCTTCGCCTGTTCGGGCTTATAGTTGGAGATTCCGACATAAAGCGCCTTGCCGGAGCGTACGATATGGTCAAGCGCGCACATGGTCTCCTCGATGGGAGTATCGGGGTCGGGACGATGATGATAGAAAAGATCGACATAGTCCAGATGCATGCGCTTTAAGGACTGATCAAGGCTTGAGATCAGGTATTTCCTGCTGCCGTGGTCGCCATAGGGTCCGGGCCACATATCGTAGCCTGCCTTGGTGGAGATGAAGAGCTCATCGCGCAGGGGTTTCCAATCCCTGTCCATATGGATGCCGAAATTGCGCTCAGCCTCGCCATAGGGCGGGCCGTAATTGTTTGCAAGGTCAAAATGGGTGATACCGTTATCAAAAGCGGTCCTTAAAATGCTCTGCTGTACTCCAAAAGGAGTGATATTGCCAAAATTATGCCAAAGACCCAGAGATATCTCGGGCAGCATCACACCGCTATTTCCGCAGCGGCGGTATTTCATCTTATCGTATCTTTTTTCATCAGGGATATAATTCATAATAAAACCTCCCATATATTGCCATAACTTAAATATACACGCTCTAATCTACCGCCCGCAAGCCTTATTTCACGCAAAAACAGTGCAAAAACGATCATATTGTAAGGCAAATCCCCTCCTTTTCGGGATTTTTGAGGTTTATACTTGACTTTAACGCTTTTAAGGTTTATTATAAATGAAATGGCTGTGAAGGAGGCGCAAAAGCGCATACCGCTCCGGAGCCGCCCGTGAATTCAAGCGGGACGGGGTTCGCCCGTTACAGCGACTAAAGCGACGGGAAACCGTAAGCAGGGTGGAACCGTGGAGTGACATACTTCACCCCTGACATCAAGGGGGAATGGTATGTCTTTTTCTTTTCCCCAAAATCACCATCATTATATATTTCTCACAGGAGGAACGGTCAAAATGGCTGACGAACTTCTCTACACCTTTGAAAACGAAGAATACAAAAAGACCTATTGGCATACCTGCTCCCATGTTCTGGCTCAGGCTATGAAAAGGATCCATCCCGAGGTAAAGCTCGCCATCGGTCCCGCGATCGAAAACGGCTTCTACTACGATTTTGATACTCCAAAGCCTTTCTCTCCCGAGGATCTCGAGGCTCTTGAAGCCGAAATGAGGAAGATCTGCAAGGAAAAGCTGAAGCTCGAGCGCTTTGAGCTGCCCAGAGAGGAAGCTGTAAAGTTCATGGAAGAAAAGGATGAGCCCTATAAGGTAGAGCTTATAAACGATCTGCCCGAGGACGCTGTCATTTCCTTCTATAAGCAGGGCGATTTCACCGATCTTTGCGCAGGTCCTCATCTTGATTCCACCGGCAGGATCAAGGGCAATGCCATCAAGCTCACCTCTGTTGCAGGCGCATACTGGCGCGGCGATTCCAAGAGAAAGATGCTCCAGAGGATCTACGGCATCGCCTTCCCCAAGAAGGAAGAGCTGGATGCATACCTCACCCAGCAGGCAGAGGCTCTCAAGCGCGACCATAACAAGCTTGGCAGAGAGCTCGAATATTTCACCACCGTTGACTGCATCGGTCAGGGTCTGCCCATCCTGCTGCCCAAGGGCGCAAGAGTTATCCAGACCCTCCAGCGCTGGATCGAGGATACCGAGCAGAGGAGAGGTTATCTGCTCACCAAGACCCCCCTTATGGCAAAGAGAGACCTGTACCGCATCTCCGGTCACTGGGATCATTACCTTGACGGCATGTTCATCCTCGGCGATCCCTACGACGAGGAAAAGGAATGCTTCGCTCTGCGTCCCATGACCTGCCCCTTCCAGTATCAGGTATTCTTAAACCGCAGCCGCTCTTACCGCGACCTGCCCATGCGCCTTGGCGAGACATCTACCCTGTTCCGCAACGAGGACTCCGGCGAGATGCACGGCCTTATCCGCGTACGCCAGTTCACCATTTCCGAGGGTCACCTTATTCTGCGCCCCGATCAGCTTGAAGAAGAGTTCAAGGGCTGCCTGGAGCTTGCAAAATACTGCCTTGAAACCGTTGGCATGCTTGAAAACTGCACCTTCCGCTTCTCTCAGTGGGATCCCAACAACACCGAAAAATATGAGGGTACCGCTCAGCAGTGGGATACCGCTCAGGCTATCATGAAAGAGATCCTCGACGATCTCGGTGTTGAATATGAAATCGGTATCGACGAAGCAGCGTTCTACGGTCCCAAGCTCGATATCCAGTATCACAACGTATTCGGCAAGGAAGATACCATCGTTACCATTCAGATCGATATGCTGCTTGCTGAAAAATTCGGCATGTACTATATCGATGAAAACGGCGAAAAGGCCCTGCCCTACATCATCCACCGTACTTCTCTTGGCTGCTACGAGCGCACTTTGGCATACCTTATCGAGACCTACGCAGGCGCTCTGCCCACCTGGATGGCTCCCGAACAGGTCCGCTTCCTCCCCGTTACCGACCGCGCCTTCGATTACTGCGCCGATATGGCAAAGAAGCTTGAAGCGCAGGGCTACCGCGTGGACGTTGACTACCGCAACGAAAAGATCGGCAAGAAGATCCGCGAAGCTCAGATCGAAAAGATTCCCTACATGCTCGTCGTCGGCGACCGCGATATGGAAAACGGCACCGTTTCTCCCCGTCACAGGGCAGAAGGCGACCTTGGCGCAATGACCTTTGACGATTTCAACGCACTCCTTAAAGAAGTCGTCGATACCAAGGCAAAGAAATAGGCATAAGCAAGCAAAAGACGCTTTCAAATACGAAAGCGTCTTTTTTATATTTTTACAGCTTAATTTTTCCCTCTTTCAATCCCGGAGCTTGTACGGTTATGCTGATCTCATCCGATATCTTTCTAAGATAGATCATCATCTGTCCGTTCAGGCAGTGGCGGATATTTTCGCGGTAGAAGGTTACGTCGCTCACATCACCATTATCCATCCCCAGATATTCCGCATCGCCTTTTATCGCTATCTGAATGCGCGTCATGTCAAGCGGCACACGACGGCCAAGAGCATCGCAGATGTTCACCTCGACCTGACATATATCGCAGCTGCCCGCATCGGTCAGCCTGATCTGAGCGGGTGCGCCCGTGGTCTCAAGGGCAAAGGATGTGCCGTTTTCGCATTGAGCCAGAAGCTTGCCGCTTTCAAACTCAACGCTCCACGAATAATATCCGTTTTCTCCGTTTTCCAAAAGCTCTGCCTTGGCAGGGTTTCCGTTTACGGACAAAGACGGCAAGCCTGCATTTGAATAGGCGCGCACCTCCACCTTTTCGCCTTCGATATAATTCCAGCTGTCGAAAAACTGCTTTCTGCTGCCTTCGTTTCCGTCAAAGCGGGCGGTTACGAGGTGCAGAACGGGCTCATCGCTCCACCAGCTCATACGCTCAAAATAGCGCGCCTTTTCAAAGCCTGCGGTGTTCAGATTACCCGCGCTCGAGGAATGATACGGCCAGCCGGGGCATTCGCCCAAAAAGTCGATGCCGGTCCAGAGGAACTGTCCCGATATGAACTTTCTGTCGGTCACAGCCTTCCACGCACCAAAGCTGTGCCCGTTTTCGCTGCCAAGGAAGGGCTTATCGGGGAACAGGGCATGATGCTCATCATAAAGCTGTTCCTTGTAATTATAGCCCACCACATCCATGGGATCGATATAGCCAAGCTTCGTGGAAAGCTCGGGGAAAGCGACCGCTGCGCTCACAGGGCGGGTGGCATCATAACGCTTCACGATATCACAGAGCTTTTCACACAAAATGGTGAGTCTTTCCATATTCGGGCGCCCGGGGTGATATTTTCGCTCTGCGGCGGGCTTGTTTTTGTCGTTATTGCCCGTCATCGTTAAAAAGCTGGGATGATTATAGGGATCGTTCGGGTAATCGATCTCGTTGCCTATGCTCCACATGATCACGCTTGGATGGTTCCGGTCACGGCAAACCAGAGAGATCAGATCCCTTTCATGCCACTCAGGGAAATTCTCCGCATAGCCCTGATGCTTGGGCGGGTAAACATTATGACCCTTATGCCATTTATTTTTATAGCCCTCCCATTCATCAAACGCTTCGTCGATCACCAGAAAGCCCATTTCGTCGCAAAGGTCGAAAAGCTCAGGCATATGCGGGTTATGGCTCATGCGTATAGCGTTTGCACCCATTTTCTTCAGCTTTTTGAGCCTGCGCTCCCATATGTTCTTTGTGACAGCAGCACCAAGGGCACCGCCGTCGTGATGCACGCAAACGCCCTTGAGCAGCATATTTTTTCCGTTTAAGAAAAAGCCCTCGTTTGCGTAAAAGCGGATATCCCTGAAGCCTACCCTGCCCTCATATACCAAAGCCTCGTTATCACCCAAGCACACAAAAACCCTGAGCGTATAAAGGTAAGGATCGTCAACGCTCCAAAGATGCGGTTTATATATTATTTGACTGTCAATAACATATTCTGCGCCGTCTTTGCTCAGCTCCACAGCTTTCCTTGCAGAAAGCACATTCTTCCCATCGGCATCTAAAAGGCATACCTTGATCTCACCGGAAGTAAGCTTATCCGGGAAATTCCTGTCAAGGAAAAGCTTTGCCGAAACCGAAAAGCTCGCAGAATCGCTGCATACATCCTTTGCACTAAAGAACACACCGTTTTCTTCCGGGTAGGCGATGTCATAAGAAACAAGCTCCACCTTGCGGGTGATGCCTGAGCCCGTAAACCAGCGCGAGTCCGCTATATCCTCGTGGCTCACCTTTACGCTCACCACGTTTTCCCTGCCGTCGTAATAGAGAAAATCGGTCACATCAAAAGAGAAATTGATATATCCGTTGGGACGCTCGCCCAGATAATAGCCGTTGAGCCAAACACGGCTGTTTTTGTAAACACCGTCGAAGCAAAGAAAATGAGTGCGCAAAGCATCCTTTGGTTCAAGCGAGAAGCTTTTTTTATACCAACCTATGCCGCCGCGAACATAGCCTGTGCCGCTGGAATAAGACGGATCCTTTGGATACGCCACAGACCAATCATGCGGCAGAGTAACTCTTTCCCAATCGGATGTATCAAACGTGGTCTCAAAAGCACTGCCAATATCACCCAAGTGAAATTTCCAATCGGAAGAAAGTAAAGTGCGCTGCATGAAATCACCTCATTTTTGTTCTTATACGATTTATTATAATAAATCGGTGCATTGTTGTAAATATCGGTCAGCTCTTTGTTATGCATAAAAAACGAGCACAGCAGTTCATTGCTGTGCTCGAAAATATTAAATTATTCGAAATCCTTGAGCTTTTGGAGCATGGATTCCTTGAGAGCGGTGTTCTTGTTAAGCTTTACACGCTCTGCTTCAACGACCGCAGCGGGAGCCTTGGCAACGAAGCCCTGATTGTTGAGCTTGCCCTCGGCGCGCTTGATCTCGTTTTCGATGTTCAAGATCTCCTTCTTGAGGCGCTCGATCTCCTTGGAGATATCAACGAGCTCTTCAAGGGGCAGGAAAGCTTCACCGGCTACGCAGACCGCGGAAACCGCGTTCTTGGGAGCGTCGGAGCGGCTGTCGATAACGCTGACGGTGGAAGCGGAGGCAAGGCGCTCAAAGTAGATCGCGCCGCGCTCGATGGACTCGCGGTCAAAATCGGCTGCGGGCAGGAGCATGATACGAGCCTTCTTGGAGGCGGGAACATTGCGCTCGACTCTGACAACGCGAACTGCCTTGATGATGTCCATAATGCCTTCCATATCGGAAGCAGCCTGTGCATCGCCCTCGAAATCCTCTGCCTTGGGCCAGTCGGACAGCATGATGAAGCCGTCGTTGCCAAGGAAGGAATAAATCTCTTCGGTAAGGAAGGGCATGAAGGGATGCAGAAGCTTTAAGATAGAGGTGATCGCCTTGCGCAGGGTGTACCTTGCACCGGCGGCAAGAGCCTTATCCTCGCCATACATTGCGCTCTTGGAAAGCTCCAGATACCAGTCGCAGAACTCGGTCCATACAAAATCATAGAGCTGCTGAGCAGCGATACCGGTGTCGTAGGAATCCAGATGCTCGGTGATCTCTTTGGTGACCTGAGCAAGTCTGGTAAGTATCCACTTATCGGCAAGGGAGAGCTTTTCGGGGCTTTCCTCGCCTTCAAGGTTCATTATGGAATAACGCGAAGCGTTCCAAAGCTTGTTGGCAAAGTTGCGCGCTGCTTCGACCTTTTCATCGCTGTAGCGCATATCGTTGCCGGGTGCTACGCCGAACACGAGGGAGAACCTGAGCGCGTCTGCGCCGTACTTCTCGATGACCTCGATGGGATCGACGCCGTTGCCCAGGGATTTGCTCATCTTTCTGCCCTGACTGTCTCTGACCAGACCGTGAACGATAACATCCGAGAAGGGCTTCTCGTTCATGTATGCAAGGCCGGAGAAGATCATGCGGCTGACCCAGAAGGTGATGATGTCGTAGCCGGTGACCAGGCAGGTGGTGGGATAGAAGAAATCGAGTTCCTCGGTCTTGTCGGGCCAGCCCAGAGTGGAGAAGGGCCAGAGCGCAGAGGAGAACCAGGTATCAAGAACGTCTTCGTCCTGACGGATATTGGTGCTGCCGCATTTGGTGCACTTGTGGGGAGCGTCTGCCATGCACATAACTTCGCCGCAATCGTCGCAGTAATATACGGGAATGCGATGACCCCACCAGAGCTGACGGGAAATGCACCAGTCGCGGGTGTTTTCCATCCAGTGGAAATAGTTCTTGTCGAATCTTTCGGGAACGAAGCGGATGGAACCGTTGCGGACTGCCTCGATCGCGGGCTTTGCAAGGGGCTCCATGCGCACGAACCACTGCTCGGAAGCAAGAGGCTCAATGGTATGACCGCAACGCTGGCAGGTGCCGACGTTATGGGAATAATCTTCGATCTTAACGAGCAGGCCAAGAGCTTCAAGGTCCGCAACAACTGCCTTGCGGCAATCCATAGCGGTCATGCCGGCGTATTTGCCGCATGCATCGGTCATGGTACCGTCGTCGTTCATAACGCGCTCGATCACAAGGTCGTGGCGCTTTGCAACTTCAAAGTCGTTGGGGTCGTGTGCGGGGGTCATCTTAACGGCGCCGGTACCGAACTCGAGCTCAACATATTCGTCGGCTACAACGGGGATAGAGCGATTTCTCAGGGGCAGCATTACGTTTTTGCCAACAAGATGCTTATAGCGCTCGTCCTCGGGATTTACGGCTACGCCGGTATCGCCCAGCATGGTCTCGGGACGGGTGGTCGCAACCACAACGCCCTCGCCGCCGTCCTCGGCGGGATAGCGGATATGCCAGAGGTGAGAAGCCTGCTCCTCATATTCGACCTCGGCATCGGAAATGGCGGTCTTGTCATGGGGGCACCAGTTGACGATGCGCTGTCCCTTATAGATAAGGCCTTCGTTATAGAGCTTTACGAAAACTTCCAGAACGGCTCTGGAGCAGCCTTCGTCCATGGTGAAGCGTTCCCTGCTCCAATCGCAGGAAGAGCCCATGTATCTGAGCTGCTGCACGATGCGTCCGCCGTACTGCCTTTTCCAGTCCCACGCTCTTTCAAGGAAAGCATCTCTGCCAAGATCGTTCTTGGTGAGGCCTTCCTTTGCCATTGCTTCAACTATCTTGACTTCGGTCGCGATGGAAGCATGGTCGGTACCGGGGAGCCAGAGGGTAGCGTCACCCTTCATCCTGTGATATCTGGTAAGAATATCCTGCAGGGTGTTGTCAAGGGCATGACCCATGTGAAGCTGACCGGTAACATTGGGCGGGGGCATAACGATGCAGAAAGGCTTCTTGGACCTGTCTACCTTGCCGGCAAAGGCGCCGGACTTTTCCCAGCTTTCATAAATACGGGACTCAACCGACTGAGGCTCGTAAGTTTTAGCCATTTCGATCTTATTTTCCATTTATCTTTCCTCCATATCAAAGAAAACAAATGATCGTTCCAACAAATACTGTAAAGAGCGCCAAAAGCTGAAGCTTAAACACCTTGCTTTCATCGGCTCTCTTTTTGAAAAAGGCGAGCACGCCGTAGGCTGCAGCGCCTAAAACCAAAAGGGCGACTCCCAAAGGCGGCAGCGACAAAAAGCGCGATAACACACCCTGAAAATATGCACCCATCAGCCTCGCCTCCTTCCAAAGCGGCAAAAGTACAAACAAAAAGTTCCCCGACCCATAGGGCGAGGAACCGCGGTACCACCTATATTGCCTTGCTTACACAAAGCCTTGAAAAGCTTTAACGGGCTTTAAGCGGGATATGCTACACAGCTGCGGAAATCTTTGAGCTTTTGCCCGGCGAAATTCCCAGTCTTCGCATATCCTCCAACGGACGCGACCTTCACGTTTGCGTATCCCCGGGCGGTCTTCCAGCCTATGAACCGCACCTCTCTGTCGGACGCTTGCGCTACTCCTCGCCGTTACAGGATTTCGTCACTATATTATAATCCATAAAACCCTTTAAGTCAACATAAAAAACACAAAAAGAGCGCCGACATAAGCCGCGCTCATAAAATTCCGATTCACTTGTTTTCAATGATCTTTGTTATCGTCTGCGCAAACCTAAGCGCGAAATTTGCAGAAAACTCTCCATGCTTGAGCTCATCCAATACTTCCACCTTTGCATCTGGCAGCAGCTGTCCAAGCTTTTTCGCCGATTTCAGCATGATCGGTCTTTCCTTCTTCCCGACGAATACAAAGGCTTTTGCCTTAACTGCCCTCAATCCGTCCTTTGCGGTATAGAAGGAATTCGCACGCAAAAACGCTGTCATATTCTCCTTTGTTATGGCGCATGTGTCCCTGTAATACTCGGGATACAGTTCGGCTTTAAGCCCGAGCGATCTATACTGCAATGATGAAAACCATTTTTTCCCAATAAGCCGATAGCTCATATCCAGCATGGGCTTGACCAGGATACCGGTCAGCTTCATGGGACAGACCAGCGCGCTTTCGATCACAGCGTATTTACAGATATCATTTCTTTGAGCAAGAATATCAAGAAGTATCTGTGCACCGAGCGACACCCCGCCAATCAGCAAAACAAAGCCTGAAAATTCCTTATCTATATATGAAATAATTTCAGCCGCGTTTTGCTCGATACCGGTAAAGTCCTCGTCGCTGCCTGCGTGACCGTCAAGTATCGGGAGTACGACCCTATACTTATCTTCCAGCAATTTTGCCGTTTCCCGATAATTCCACCACGATAATCCGCCGCCGTGCAAAAGGATAATAATATCGGTATTTTCTTTCCCGAATTCAACTACATTCATAATAACCAAAAATCATATCCGTTAACATTTTTTCCCGTACAGCAGCATTCCGAAATAAGTGACAGTGTTCTGACCGTTTATATATTTCATCCCCGCAGACTGCGCAAGCTTGTTTACATATATCCCATAGCCTTCAAGCGCAGGGAAAAGCATTTCGGGGAATCTGCATGGGGCGTCGGGATAGGTGCAGGTTTTGCATCTTTTGCAGCCCTCGTTTGAAAGAAGAATAAATTCCCCTTCCATTTTCGGCTTTATAAAGTCATAGAACTCATCGCAGGCCGTCTTAAACCTTGCGTGACCTCTCGACATGCCCTCAAAATCAAACGAGTCTTCCAATTCATATACGCTTGAAAAAACAAGCGCGTTTTCATAGGAAAGGCATCTTTCCCTGCATTCTTCAACTGTTCCCATGGCAGGCGGGCAAGCCCAGCTTTTTCCGTAACCTCTGCAGGCGTTGCCGGCGCAGATATCCCTGATCTCCTGTCCGAAAACAATATCATTTGTCGAGATCACACCGAAATGATCAATGCCGACTTTTTTTGCGTCATCCAATGAAAAAACAAAGCTCATATTATTCCTCCAAAAGACATCCGATCGCGATCTCCAGCCCTTTTACGATATCCAAAAGCTCCATCGAAGGCACATCCGGGCGCTTTTCAACCTGCTGAGGTATAAACGGTACATGAATAAAACCCGCGCGCATGTCGGGATAGTTCTTTTTTATCTTATCCAGCACGCTGTACATCAAATAATTGCACACAAAAGTACCTGCTGTGTTGGATATCTGCGCAGCTATCCCCGCGTTTTTCATCTGAGCAGCCATCTTTTTTATGGGCAGAGTGGAAAAATACGCATTTTCTCCGTTTTGGGATATCGTTTCATCGCTCGGCTGATAGCCTGCGTTATCGGGGATTGAAGCATCCATCACGTTTATAGCGACCCGCTCGGGCGTGATAGCCTTTCTGCCGCCCGCCTGACCTATAAGAACCACATGATCGGGCATATGCTCCTTTATCGCCGCAAAGACTTTTTCAGCACTTTTCCCAAATACCGTAGGTACTTCAAGCTTTATTATTTCCGCTCCCTCAGGCGCCTTCACCAGCTTCACAGCCTCCCACGCCGGATTGATGCTCTCTCCGCCGAAGGGATCAAAACCAGTCAGAAGTATTTTCATATCCGCATCGCCTTTCTGCCAAGATAGAGATCAAGCGTATCATAAATATTTATTTTACCGCCTACCTCGTTTATGGCATTTTTCATGTCCTCTTCAAATGCTATTCGCTCTTTATCGGGCAGAGCCCTGTGATCCGAATAGGTGTTTATGAGCGCTATGTATTCATCCGTCGTAAGACGTCTAATGCGCCTGAAAACCTTGGAGCGCACATCCGTGAACCCTGCGCTTTTCATGGCTTCCACCCGCGAAGCGCAGTCCTTTTCCTCAAACTCACGCACCTTTTTCCCACCCGGGCGGTGCTTATCGTATATCCGCCTGTTGGCAATATTGCTTTCATCGTCCGGCCTGTTCGGAAAAGGGTGATTCCAGAAAAGAGCAATGCTGCCGCCCGGCTTCAAAAGCTGCAAAACCTTTGCATACGCCGCTTCCTGCTCAAGCCAATGAAACGCAGTCGCGCTGTAAATCAGATCAAAAGCATTTTCCTCAAAGCGAATATCCATAAAATCCGCGCAAATAACGGAGAAATTCTCATTATCCGCAAATTTCTCCCCAACATATGCAGCGAGCCTGTCGCCAAGCTCTGCCGCGGTTACATTCAGCCCCATATCCAGAAAGGGCTTTGTCGCCTGACCCGTACCCACGCCTATTTCGACAGCTTTATCGCCCGAGCCTATCCCCGCGTATTCCCTTATGCAGGCAAACACTTCATCGGGATATCCCGGCCTTGCTTTATCGTAATTTATCTCGTCTTCATTGAACGTCCGCCTGAGTTCCAACGCTGTTTCCTCTCAATTTTCTTACAGATTACGCGCAAGGGTATCCTTTATCACTTTCAAAAGAGCCGCGTCCGCATCAGGGGAGCCCTCATGGACAGGCACAAAGCCTATCTCGCTTACATCTACACCTGCAAGCTTATTTGCCCAGCAGCAGCCCAAAAGGAACCTGCCGTAGGTGTGCGACATATGGTAACCGTCCCTGCAAAGAGAGAGTCCGCCGTTTGCAAAATCAAATTCCTTTGTCTTTCTGACCAGCTGTATCATATCGCCGCAGGGGATAATACCCAAGCCGTATTTTGCACCCATCTCGCGGTAACAGGCAGAGAGCTTTGCGTACATCAGCTGCTGATCTCTGTAATAGCGCATGAAATTGGCGTGGGGAGCACCGACTTCGTATGCCCATGTCTGCTGCAGCCAGAGCTTTGCTTTGGGGCAGATTTTCCTGATATGATCGATCATAAGACCCAAGAACGGCTCATAGGATTCCATCCAGCCGCTAAAGCCGCTTGCCTGCTGAGTGATTATGTGATCCCATTCTTCTTCCCTTAAAGCTTCGTCAATGGAGATCATCCTGCCCGTAAAGTTTCCTGCAAGCTCGTATTCGTATGCCTGTTCGCCGGTTTCAATATTGGCCCAATGCCGTTCTAGCGGACAGCCGCCGATGTAAAGATTGACCACCTTGTTCTCGATCCCGCGCTCATCAAGGATCTGGCTCAAAAACCTGGTCGCATCCTGAGAAAAGCTATTAGCTATTGCAAGAATTTTTATCATATTTTTTCGCCTCACTTAAAACATACTATATCATATTTGGTTTTCACTTGCAACAAAAGAGACAGCGATGTATAATAGACGAAATTTTATTATTGCAGTTTGCCTTGAAGGAAACAAGCTGATGCTGTCATCCCATTTTTACAGGTCAGCATTAAATCGACTCAAAAAAGATGAGGTGCTCCCTATGAACAGATCGCTTCAATGCGATATAGAGTTTATAAAGGTCTCATATCGCGCTCAATTAGTCATTTGCCAGGATATAATAAGAAAAAGCTTTGCAACCGCTGCTCATAAGCATGGATTAACGCAGGAAAACTGCCCTTCCCACACCTCGTTTATAAAGCTTGAGCGCCTTGAACGTCAATTTGATGAAGGGCGTCCGATGTTTATTGTAAAACATCTCGATGAACTCATAGGCTATTATTCGCTTTCTGCGGCACGTGACCGGGAAATTGAACTGAATAACCTTTCTGTGCTTCCTGCCTATCGCAATAAAGGAATCGGCAAAAGAATCGTCGACCACGCAAAAGTGAAAGCAAAATCACTTGGCGCAGATACGCTGCTCATCGGTATCATCGACAACGACCAACAGCTAAAAAGCTGGTATCAAAAGCAAGGCTTCATCCAATTTGCCTCGCAGAAATTACCGCACCTTCCCTTCACCGTGGGTTATCTGAGCTGCAAACTATAAAGGACATGCCCAATGGCGGGTTTCTATCTGCTTCCTCTGTTCACAACAGTCTTTTGGTTTTTCCTTGGCAAACAGTATACACATAGATGGAAGACTGTGCCGGCGGTATTGATTGCCCATACAGTTGTTTTTTGTTCGCTGTTGATTTACCTTTGGCAATTCTTGCTCGAAACAGATGCAACAAGAAATCTGGCATTAGCAGCATTTTCCCAGATGTTTTCTGCTTCTACACCTTTGTATCTGATCGGTAGGATTGCGGTGCTTTTTGAAAATTAGCCTAATTATGCGGGCAGAGCATCAATGGTTGCAATGCAGATTATTAGCCTTGCTTATATGGTTATTGTGTTTTTTGCTGGTATATGTTTGGAAAGGAAACGGACAAAGAATAATCAACAAAATGCAGGTTTTTATTTATTGTTCAGATGCTAAAGGCGAACTTCTATACACTGTTTGATATAGTGCGGCATATACGGTTTTGCATCGCACCAAAGGCTCCCTTTTCACAAGGGAGCCTTTTCAATACCGACACATATAGCAAAAATCCGACCTATAATCGCAGCCATAGGTCGGATTAACTGTTTTATGAAGCTCTAACGAAAGTATGCCTACTATTTAATTATTCTTATCGGAACATTCTGATCCTGCGAAATCTCGTTTTCTTTAGCATGCTCTCTTTCGATCACCTTTCCCGTTCTTCTCATCGAATACACATTACCGTTAGCGACGATTAAATGATCAATAAAGTTAATGCCAAGCACGCTCAGAGCATTTTCGATGTCCTTAGTAGCACTTATGTCTTCAGTCGATGGGGTCACAATCCCGGATGGGTGATTATGCGCAAGTATCACGTTCGCTGCGCCGTTTAAGATCGCGCTTCTGCATATGCTCTGCACCGAAAAGCTGACTTCACTCCCCCTTTCGCTGCCCACCTCATCGCATCTGAGCATCGTGCCTGTGTCGTTCAGAGATAATACCAGCAATGTCTCATTTGTAAGGCCGTTCAATCTTTTCAGACAATACCTTGCCGCATTGCTGATGGTTGACTGCGCCGCGGGTTCTTCCTCAATCCTCTGCTTTTCCACGTACTGCATTATGTCTTCCACGAGCCCCAGCATGGTGGCGCTCGTTTCTCCCATACCTT
>SVHB01000052.1 GCA_015056005.1 Clostridiales bacterium | reverse complement strand
CGGGCCGCTATTATTATCTGACCAGCACCTTGATCCTGTTGGAGATCATGCTGCCCTTCTTCCTTGCCTTTGAGGGCCGGAAACCCCAGGCAAGAGAGCTGGTGGTGATTGCGGTTTTGTGCGCTCTGGCAATTGCGGGCCGTGTGGTGATCCCAATTCCCAATTTCAAGGCAACCTATGCCATCATCATGCTTTCGGCAATCGCCTTCGGGCCGGAGTCCGGTTTCCTGATCGGTGCTATGACCGCGTTGGTCAGTAATTTCTTCTTCGGACAGGGACCCCATACACCCTGGCAGATGATGGCTTACGGCATCGCCGGACTGGTGGTGGGATTTGCCCATCAGAAAAAGCTGCTGAAACGGAAACCCATGCATATGGCCATCTTCGGTGCGATTCTGATTGTTGTACTGATCGGTCCCATTCTGGATACCTGCACGGTATTCCTGCTTCAGTCGAACATTACCGCCGCCGGTGCCGCTGCCCAGTATGCGGCAGGTCTGCCGGTGAATATCAGCCAGGCCATTGCTACCTTCTTAGTAATCCGCTTCCTGGGAGAGCCTTTGCTGGAAAAGCTGGACCGGGTGAAAGTACAATACGGTATGATGGAGGACGACGATGGGATTTGAAGCTTGTCACCCGGCGGTGAATCTGATCTACTTCGTTGCTGTGATTTTCGGGATGCTGGGCTTTCAGCATCCGGTGTTTCTTGCAATATCGTTTCTGTGCGCCTTTGCCTACAGTCTGAAACGAAACGGCACCAAGGCGCTGGTGTTCAACCTGTGCCTGCTGCCCTGTGTCGCGACCTTTGCGCTCTATTACAGCAGCCTGCATCACTTTGGCATGACCGTCCTGCGGCAGAATTTCATCGGCAACAATATGACGGTGGAATCGCTGGTTTATGGCATCGTTCTGGGAGTGTCTCTGGCTGGAGGGATGATTTGGATGAGCTGCGTGTATTCCGTCTTTTCCTCGGATAAGGTGGTGTACCTGTTCGGCAAGGCAAGCCCTCGGCTGTCGCTGTTTCTGTCGATCCTGCTTCGCATGGTGCCGCGAATCAAGGGTGAAGCAAAACGGATTCACACAGCCAGAAAGGGACTGGGCAAAGGCATTGACCAGGGCAGCCTTTGGCAGCGGATTAAAAACGGCATCCGTATTTTCTCCATGCTGATCTCCTGGACCATCGGATCTCTTGCAACCATGTCCGATTCCATGAGAAGCCGGGGAAGTATGCTTCGTGGAAGAACGGCTTTTTCCATCTACCGCTTTGACAACCGGGACCGGGCATACGTGATCACTCTATTTGCCTGTTTGACGTTGACCGTCATGGCCGCCTTACTGGGGCTGACCGATATGGTGTATGACCCACTGATAATTTGGGAGCCGATTCTGCAAACAGATATCCTGTTCTGCATCGGTTATGCAGTCCTCTGCCTGATGCCGCTCATCTTGGAACTGTGGACGGATTACCGTTTCTCTACTACTATTTGAATAAATTTCAGGAGAACCAATATGGAACCTATCATTCGGGAAGAAAACAAAATTTATGCAGTCGGATACTCCTATGAGGCTGATTGGAGAAAACTCTGCCGCGTGAAAGACCGTGCTGCCTACTGGTCTTGTATTGATTTTTCCAATATGGACAAGGCTGCTTATGCGGGAATAGAAAATAAATGCGGCATGGAGATCGCCTTCTGGCTGTGCAAGGAGACCGGCGATTTTGAAATGCGGTTCTTTTTCGGAGAAAGAGTGGAACCGGTTGGGAACGTACCGGACGGCATGGAAGTGCTGGAAATTCCGGCGGCAAAATACGCAATTTTCACGCTGGATCCTCAAGGCGAGACGCTCGGTCAGGATGCTTACGTTCAGGCAATCAAGGATCTATGGCAGTATATTTTTAAGGTATGGTTCCCCGGCAGCGGCTATCACCACGATGACGAGAAATGCAATTTTGAGGTATACTCCGGTAATGTGATGCAAATCTATGTACCTGTGTGTTGAAAGCAACCAACACATCAGGACATAACAATGCAACGCTGAACGCCATAGCGTTGCATTGTATCAAATTATGTAGTATATGCCAAGCCAAATGATCCGAACCGGATCTTCCCAGTGGGAGACAGGTTCGGGTTATTTTTATTTCGAGAAGTTTGAGAATACTCTCTTCAAAAACTGTATAGTGCATTTCACAAGTTTCACATCAGGTTACAATTCGCAGAAATTGACTGTTTTTGTTAATTGGAGTAGAATAATTGTATATTGAGTTTATTCGAGGTATATGATGCTTGAAGAATTGATAAGAGGTTTGGGGATACTTGCCGCGTATTTCGCTGTGCTTGCAACTGCGGCGCTCACCATGCGCTTTTTTGTAAAAATACCCAATGAGCCTTTCAGGAAGCTTTTGCATATGATACTTTTGGGCTCGCTCTTTGTGTGGACCTTTGTTTTTGATACCTGGTATCTTGCCGCAGGCTCGGCGATAGCATTTGCTCTGCTCGTTTATCCCTGCTTAAAGCTTGCCGAGAAGATCAAAGGCTATTCAAGCTTTGTGACAGAAAGAAAAGGCGGAGAACTTAAGCAAAGCCTTCTTGTGGTGTTCTTTATGTTCGCGCTGGTCACTGCGGTCTGCAGGGGAATTTTTTCAGACAAATTCCTTGTTATAACCAGCATCTCGGCCTGGGGCTTCGGTGACGCGGCAGCCGCGCTTATCGGCAAGAGATACGGAAAGCATGCCATTGAAGGCAGACATATCGAGGGCAAAAAAAGCGCCGAAGGTACCTTTGCGATGTTTGCGGTATCGTTTTTATCAGTATTTATATTGCTTATGATAAGAGGCGGCATGAGCTTTATCGCCTATACTGTGACAGCGCTCATAACGGGCGCGGTAAGCGCTTATATAGAGCTTTATTCGCTTCACGGCTCGGATACGTTTAATTGTCCCGCAGCGGCCATGGCTGTGCTCATTCCCTTAGTCCATCTTTTCGGAGGTCTGTAGTTCATGCAGAAAAGATCAGGTAAAATAACGCTCCTTATGTCAGTGCTCATGAGCGCCCCCGGACCGTTGGTGGTGGGTCTTGGTTTGATCACCGGCAGAAGCTCCACCCAGCTTGCCGATTTCTTCAGGCGCAGCGCTGAATTGCTTGCGATAATATGTTCATATATCGTATACGGCATCACCAGCAAAGACGAAAATACCAGCTCTCAAAAACGCGCAGAGCTTGAACGGAAAAGCAATATTTTCGTAGGCATAGTAATGTGCATAAGCGGCGCTGTCATGATATTCATTTCCGTATTCGGCGGCAGCGAAGAAAAGGGAAACGTCATCCCCGGGCTTGTTATCGCCATTCTCGGGGTCATCGCAAATACGCTTTTCTTCATTAAATATACAAAACTCAACCGCGACACCCCAAACGCCATAATTGCCGCACAGGCAAGGCTCTACAGAGCAAAATCGCTTGTGGACGCATGCGTGACCACGGCTCTTCTGGCAGTGGCGCTTTTCCCGATCTCAAAAGCAGCGCTTATGCTTGATGCGATAGGCTCTGTGATAGTTGCGGTATATCTTATATACTGCGGCATAAAAACCATAAAAGAATCAACTCAAAAGGAAGTAATGAAATGACCGCCCTTCTTCTGCGCATTTTTGTTAAGGATCACAAAAACACCGATTCTCCGAAAACAAGATCGGCAATCGGCAGCCTTTCCGGTTTTGTGGGCATTGCTGCCAATTTTGTGCTTTTCCTTGCAAAGCTTTTCATAGGCACGGTATCCGGTTCCGTGGCTATAACCGCAGACGCAATGAACAACCTGACCGACGCTTCAAGCTCCATCGTTACCCTCATCGGCTTCAAGCTTGCGGAAAAGCCCGCAGATGAAGACCATCCCTTCGGACATGCAAGATTCGAGTATCTTTCCGGGCTTGTTGTGGCAGCGCTCATACTTGTGATCGGCTTTGAGCTTGCAAAAACCTCGGTGAACAAAATACTTTCCCCAAGTCCCGTAGATTTTTCCGTACCTTTGCTCACAGTGCTCGTGATCTCGATCGCTGTAAAGCTCTGGCTTTCCCTGTTCAACACAAGGCTTGGAAAAATGATAAACTCCTCCACCCTGCTTGCCACCGCTCTGGACAGCAGAAACGACGTCGTTTCCACCTTTGCTGTGCTTCTTGCCGCGATCATTGAAGCGATTTTCGGCTGGCAGATAGACGGTTTTGTAGGTCTTTTTATCGCGGGCTTCATACTGTTCAGCGCCTTTGGGCTTGTAAAGGAGATCATCAATCCCCTGCTTGGCGAAGCTGCCGATCCGCAGCTTAAACGCAGTGTCGTTGAGCTGCTGACGGGCGAAGAGAAAGTCCTTGCTTTCCATGATCTTATGGTGCATGATTACGGCCCCGGGCACAGGTTTGCCAGCGTTCATGTTGAAATGGACTGCAAGGAAGACCCGATGGTCTGCCATGACATAATCGACGATCTTGAACGTACCTGCCTTGAAAAGCATAACGTTAATCTTGTAATACATTACGACCCCGTCGTAACCGGAAACGAGGAGCTTTCCCACATGCGCGAGACAGTCAGAAGCATTCTTTCCGACTATGATCCATCCATCACCATCCATGATTTCAGAATGGTCAAAGGAACCTCCCACACCAATCTTATTTTTGATATCGTACTTCCCTATTCCATCTTCAGCAAGAAAAAGGAAATAAAGGCATACCTTGACGAAAAGCTGATATCCGTTCCCGAAGGACCGTATTATACTGTGGTCACCTTTGACCCGGCAGCATTCTCGTAAAAAACAATACTATGACTTAAATGCAAGGAGTGTTAAGATGGCTAAGATCTTAAAAAACGGTATTGACTGGTTAGACACCAACGGCAACCACATTCACTGCCACGGCGGTCACATTGTTAAATTCGGCGACACTTACTATTGGTACGGAGAAGACAGGCGTGCAAGCTCGTATGTGAGCTGCTACGCATCAAAAGATCTGCTTGACTGGGAATTCAGAGGCAATATCTTGACCGCCTATTCTCAGGCGGAAGATTTATTTGGTTACAATTGTGATCTTATGATCGACGGCAAAAAGATCAACATTGAAAGGCCCAAGGTCGTTTATAACGAAAAAACAAAAAAATATATCATGTGGGCGCATTACGAAAACGGCCGCGATTATCTTGATGCCGCGATTGCTGTTGCATCATCGGATACTCCCGACGGTGACTTTGTTTACCACGGCTTTTTCAGACCTTTCGGGCATATGTCACGCGACTGCAATGTGTTTTTTGAAAACGGCAAAATGTACTTTGCTTCCGCATCCAACGACAACGCCGATCTGCATATCTATCAAATGAACGATACATACACAGGCGTTGAAAGGCTGGTACAGAAAGCCTTCATAGGCGAAAGCCGCGAAGCTCCGGCGTTTTTCAATTTTAACAATAAGACCTATGTTATTACCTCAAGATGCACCGGTTGGGCTCCGAATCAGGGCGGATACGCATTTGCCGACAGCATCGAAAGCAATTGGTCAAAAATTTATGATTTCGGCGATGATACGACATATCATACCCAGTCGACTTCCGTCCTTACTCTTGATATCGGAAACAAGACACAATATATCTATATAGGCGACCGTTGGGGCGGAAACCAATGGGACGGAAAGGATAGGCGCTATTTTGACTATAGCAACTCTTCATACTATTTCAGCATCATAAAAACCAATGAAGACGGCAGCATTGAACTTATCCCCTGCGATGAATTCACCATAGATATCAATGGCGGCGGGTTCAGGATCGTCAAATGATTATGCTGTTTTTACCCGTTAACCCATATTGGGGATTTGCATGACTTTATCAGCAATAACATTCTTGATAAAAACACATATATATTGTATAATTAACGCATATCAAATAACTGCATACGGAGGAATTACCATGACTGTAAAAGAAATGTATCAGATCGTGCTTGATCTTGTTGGACTTACCGAAATGCCCGAGGATTCCGGCATCGTTTTTGACAATGAAAAGGAAGTCAAAAAGGTGCTTGCCGGCATCGATATGGACACTACCATGCTCATGCTCGCAAAGCAGCTCGGTTTTGACTGCGTAGCTCAGCATCATCCCGCAGGCATCATTCATCCCAGAGGCGGCGAGCTTTTCAGCCGCGACCATATGAAAAAGCTCATGGAATGCGGCGTTCCGATCAATGTTGCACAGAAGCTCGCTTATGCAAACTCCACCAAGCGCGCTCAGGGCATGCACAGCCGCAACCGTACCCAGATGAGGGATGTTGCAAAGCTGCTCGACATAAGCGACGTCGCCTTCCACACCCCCGCAGACATGCTGGCTGAGCGCACCGTGCAGAAGAAGATGGACGCTCTTTCTGCAAATAACCCCCGCTGCACTGTCGGCGATGTTATAAACGAGCTTATGACCATCCGCGAATACAAGGAAGCCCTTGAAGGTCAGCAGCCCGAGGTTTGGGTAGGCTCCAAGGATAGCTTTGCAGGCAAGATCTATGTCGAAATGTACGGCGTAGGCGCCCCTTCCCTTGACGAGTACATCGCCTGCGCAGACGCGGGCGTAGGTACCTTCGTCGGCATGCACGCCACCCCCGAGGTTATCGAAGGCCTCAGGAAGCACAACAAGGCCAACCTTGTTATCGCAGGTCACATGGCAAGCGATTCTCTGGGCTTCAACCAGATCCTTGAAGCTTGGGAAGCCAAGGGCATCGAAGTCGTCAGGATCAGCGGCATCGTATAATACTCAAATTACGTAAAAACGGCTCAGCATTTTGCTGAGCCGCTTTTATATTTCTTATCTTTTGGGTATTCTTATATTTGTCCACTGAGAAATTTCTTCCGAATAATTCCAATGATTCGACGTAATGACAACGGAGCCATCGGGCTTCAAGCCAAGTACCACGGCATTGCGTCCTGCATAGAGATCGGCAAGCCCTTCCCAGGAGGAAAGCTCATCGCGAAGGAACCACTCGCTTCTCTCTTCCGTTTCTTTTCCCCATACGACTTTCCCGTCATCGCTAAGACCAATAACGACACGACCGTTGATGTAGGAAAAAATATACTTTTCAGCTTCAAATCCGCTGAATCGCTCATAAGCCGTAAAATCGGTATGGATATCACCGCTGCCATCCACAGCCATTAAGCCCCAGCCTATCTGCTTTACGTCGGTAAGCGCCCGCAATTCCTCGTATCTGTCATCAATGCTGAAAGTGATCGTACCGTCAGGTTTCAAGCCGGCAATATTTGTACCGTCCATGGCAATAGCGCATATCGGCTCCATCTTATCTATTGCTTCAAGCAGATAATCCGGCAGGTCGTTTCCGACTATAGTGCCATCCGATTTTAAGCCGTAAAGCGTACCGCCCGAAGAAAATGCAATATCGACTATATCGGTCCAAGACGAAGTGTCGCAATCATCTTCATCACAATATCTTCCCAGACATGATATGACCACGGTTCCGTCTTTTTTGAGCCCCGCAGCATGGGTATAGCGCTGAGATTCATCGCCCTCATATATTACCTTTACAATATCCGTCCAACCGGCAATGTTTTCGCTGTGATAAACATCATCGCGGCTCGTTGTGCAGATCACAGTGCCGTCATCCCGTATACCAAATGCTACCGCGCCGTAAAGCGAAATACTGTCATATCCATCTATAACCTTATCCCAAAGCTGCTTTGAGCGCTCCTGCGCATCAAGGTAATTGCCCGCCTGCTTGAACATGACGGCCGCGCCGCGGATATTGCCTTTTTCAAGCAGAGCCTTAGCCATATCGTATTTGGCTTCCTTGGATAATTTCATTAAATCTCCGACTTGATCCACAGCGCCATCAATATCGCCCGAGTTTATCATCTCCTGAGCTTGATTGCTTGCATGCATTGGGTCAAGGATAAAATGCTTTGCGGCAGCTAAACCTATAACGCCTATTATCACAAGCGCGATCATAGTTTTTACAAAGCGCTTTCTGCGCCTTTTTGCCGCTTCCTTTTTCTGCAGACGCCGCTTTTTTTCCGCAGCTATGCGCTTTTCCTCGCGCTCCTGCTCAGCCTCTCTTTTTTTGATCTCAGGAAGCAGGCTGTTATACTCCTGAAGCATTTGAGGAGCATCCTTATAATCGCCAAGCTGCTCCAGTTCGAAATATAAAATGGAATCCGAGTGAAGCATGTTCTCGTCCCTTGAATGCGGATAGAACAGCTTTACCTCCTCATACATCTGCTCCCTGTCATCCAAAGCTTTTTTGTGGAGATTATAAAGCTCCTGATCCTTTTCTTCAAGGAATTTGATATATTTTTCTTCGGCGCGCTGCCTGGCTTCCGCTTCATCGTTTTTCGCATATTCTACCCGCAGCGCCATCAGATCCATTACAAGCCATCTTGCATTATCAAGCACCTGCTTTGCTCTGCCCTGAGCATACTTGAAAGCTCTGGCCATATTTATATCAAGCGAATTTTCCGACCAATATTGATCCTCGATACCGTACCTTAACGTGTACTGATCTACAGCGCTTGGATATTTTACATCCTTATATTCATAAAGTTCTCTTATCGTTTCTGCAGGAAGGAAATTAGGAATAGAAACCTCCTTGATGATCATTTCCACGCGCTCATCATCGGGTTTGATCATTGCATTCCAGTTATAGTCATACTGCATGATCAGGTTTCCATCTATCGATCTGTATACCAGATATCTTAGCGTTTTGCATTGTTTCTCTGCCAATGCCAAGCCAAGATGCGCCAAAGAACACCTCGGATCGATATCAAGGACCTGAGAAAACATTTCATCGGCGCGTTCCCAATCGCGGTCTTCCAACAGCATATAACCGCGTTCAAGCTTTGCTTCCATGCCGTCGGCATAAGCGTATTCCGTATCATTAAGCGGAAATTTAACATCAATATCAAATACTGTCTTTTCAAACTTGAATTCCCAAGGCTGACGATCGTTATCTTCCGTATCAGCCAAATCCAATTCCGGGATCCTCTCTTTTGCCAGTTTCTCCCACGCAGGGAATCTTTCCGCAAGAAGCTTTGAAACCTGTGCTTTATCCGGCGATTTCATTATGTAATCGTCTGCACCCAGCGCAAGGCATTGCTTCGCCACCTGCTCCTGCCCTATCGATGCGAGCATAATAATCACGGGCTCATCATGAACTTCCCTGAACTGTTTAAGAGTTTCTATACCACCCATGACCGGCATAGTTATATCAAGGAACAGAATATCGGGCGGTGTTTCGATGGCGTCCATGATCTCTTCACCGTTGCTTGCCGAATACACCTCATGACCCAGCTCAATAAGCGCATGGCACAACGGATCTCTGTAACTCATCATATCATCGCAAACAAAAACCAACATATGAATACACCTTTTACTGATTTATGTATATTAATTATAGCACCTGCATATATTGATTTCAATACAAACCGCTCATATATGCATTAGAGTGCATTGAATCCCCTTCGTTTTATGAATAATATCGCGTATAAGTATATATTATAATTGTAATTCATTGCATTTTATGCTAAACTGTAGGTATAAATTTTATGAATCGAGGGATAGTATATGAATCCTGTAAAAATAGCAATTATGGGTTACGGCAATCTCGGCAGAGGCGTTGAACTTGCGCTCAGGCAGAACCCCGACTTAAAGCTCACCACGTTCTTTACAAGGCGCGATCCCGATACCCTCAAGACCCTTACCCCCGATGTTCCCGTGTATCACGTTGATAAAGCGCTTGAGATGAAGGATGAGATCGACGTTATGATCATCTGCGGCGGCAGCGCCACCGACCTTCCCAAGCAGAGCCCCATGTATGCAAAGTATTTCAATATCGTTGACAGCTTTGATACCCACGCCAATATCCCTCAGCATTTTGACGCTGTAGACGCTTCCGCCATGGAAGGAAATAAGGTCGCGCTCATCTCCGCAGGCTGGGATCCCGGTATGTTCTCCCTGCAAAGGCTGCTTTGCAACTGCGTGCTGCCTCAGGGACATGATTATACCTTCTGGGGCAAGGGCGTAAGCCAAGGTCATTCCGACGCCATCAGGCGCGTTGAGGGCGTTCAGGACGCAAAGCAGTACACCGTGCCTGTTCAGAGCGCGCTTGATAAGGTGCGCGCCGGCGAGAATCCCGAATTCACCACAAGGCAGAAGCATACCAGAGAATGCTTTGTCGTTGCAAAAGAGGGCGCAGACAAAGAGAAGATCAAAAACGAGATCATTAACATGCCCAACTATTTTGCCGATTACGATACCACGGTCACCTTCATCACTCAGGAAGAGCTTGACCGCGATCACGGCGGAATTCCCCACGGCGGTTTTGTTATGCGCAGCGGCGTGACCGGCGTAAACGGCGAGATGAAGCAGATGATCGAATATTCCTTAAAGCTTGATTCCAACCCTGAGTTCACCGCAAGCGTGCTTGTTTGCTGCGCAAGGGCTGTAAACAGAATGAACAAGGAAGGCATGAAGGGCTGCAAGACAATATTTGATGTCCCCCCCGCATATTTCTCCCCCAAAAGCGGCGCTCAGCTCAGAAAAGAACTGCTGTAAAAAAGGAACAATTATCAACAGCTCCGGAACATTTCCGGAGCTGTTTGCGTAATTATACATGTTGTGCTTTTCTCCCGCCGTTTCAGAGCTGTTACACAATATATTGTAGACAGCACGCAGCAAATGTGGTAAAATATTGAACTGCAGGGCAGTATGCCCGAAGGCTAAAAACAAGCATCGGAGGTAGTACATGAACAGACTTCTAAGGTCAATAAGCCTGATTCTTGTATTCAGCATGATCTTTTCCGCTCTTCCCATGACAGCTTTTGCTCAGCAGGAATCCACAATATGCCAGCTTCATCATAAAGAACATACCGAAAATTGCGGTTACGACGAAACAAATCCCGAATCTGTCTGCGCGTATATTTCCGGATGTCCGGAGTGTGTTCTCGAACAGGAAAAAAGCACAGAACCGGCAAAGACCGCTGTTGATTTTTCCGATTATCTTGACAGCACTATGCCGATAATTTTCCAAAGCACCGCTGACATCGATCTGCACGATTATTTTGTCGGCTGCGGCGTCGATGAATCCATCACCTTCACCTGCTCCCCCGAAAAAGTATCCTTCTCAGACTACAGCGACGGTGACCTCTTCAATATCACCCTCACCGCCACAGGCGATTACGAAGGCAGCTTTGATCTTGAGGGAGAAGTAAGATTTGTAAATCCTACAGTTGTTCCTACCAGCATAGCCGTATATTTTCTTGATTATTACACACACGATCCTGTAAAAGGTCTTGTGGTTTCATGTGTAGTAACCGCCGGTGAAAAAAAGTCAGTTATAGAAGACTTTACCACTACTGAAACTGGTCTTTATAACGCGCGAAATAAGCTCCCCGAAGGGACTAGTGATATTTGGGTTTACGGCTCGGAATTTCTTCTGACCACTCATCAAAACGAAGACTATCCTTCGCAGCAGTTTACGGTCAGTTGGGGTGGAAGCAACGGAAGCAGTTGGGGTAAAATCGAAGAAAATATATATATCAAATCATACCGCACAGTTACCGCTACTATCAAAAATTCTCATGGTCAGCCTTTGACAAATGCTACCGTCAAGGTTGGCAGCAGAACGCTTGCACATAACGGAAACGGTGTTTATTCCGGCAAATGTGATTTTGGCGAACAATCCGTAACCGTAAGCGCTCCCGGATATTCCAGCCATTCAGCTACCATTACCATCAATGATAATAATGTTACTACCGAGTATTCTTTAACAGATAATACATTTTTGGTCAAAGACGGAAATACTGCGCTTACTTCTAAATCTGTGCTTAACATATCCGGCACCGAAAGCAAAACTCTGACTACCGATGTGCCGCTGGATAATAACGCTGCTCTTACCGCGTCTGTCACAAACGGCAATGCAGACGGGCTCGGCATTTCTGTCAATGGGAACAACATTACCATTACCGCAAAGGCGGCGGGAGAATATAAGGTTAAGGTAACCTATACCCATGGCAGTAATACCGAATCCATTACCTTTGGAGTTAAGGTACCCAAAAAGCAAGTCCGCTATCCCTATACCCCCATATTAGATCCCGAATCCGTAACGTACGCGATTGATAAAACAACTCAGGAAATCCGCTTTAATGGTGCTGATGAGGACATAATTCATAACGTTACAATCACTGCCAGTTACGCCAACGGCAATGTAATCAATACTCAGACATTTAACAACATTTCCGGAAGCACAGTTACCATGCAGCTTAGCGATACGCCCGTTCAAGGTGTGGTCACCTATTCTTTTGAATTCTTCTCGGATTCGCTTGAATATGTTAGCGGAGATAAGCCCGGCACTATCTCAAGGACCTATATGCTTTCAGTTCCGGATGTTACAATTTCGCTTGATAAAAATACCTATGAATATGATGGCACCAATATTAAGCCGGAGGTAAAAGGCCTTGATAAAGACAAATATTCATTAGAATATGGGTATTGTTATGATTTTAACAATTTCCCGAATTCATACCAACCCGCAACTGATTTTACGAAGCCAACGGAATTTGCAAAAGTATCAAATTATCAGGTCAAATACTATGCTGTGCGTGCGGTCGGAAACGAAAAAAACTACTATTCTTCAGGATTTCAGCCGGCAGGTGTTGCTTATTACACCGTAACCAAGCGCAATATTACGCTCACCGCCGATAATCAGACTATCGACTTCTATGAAACTCTCGATCAGAGCAAGGTTACTATAGGCGGCAGCGGCCTTGCAAGCGGTGAAACGCTTACATACACTCTTTCGCCCCAACCCGACCCGACGTCTAACGGTGGTACTATTGCGATCGATAATATTAAGATCAAAAGAGGAACCAAGGATGTAACGCAGTACTATAACATCACTGTCCAGCCCGGTAAGTATACCGTAAACAAGATAGATGCCCAAGCCATAACGGTAGCCGTTCCCGAGGTGACTTATAACGCGTCGGCGCAGACCCCCGATATTGCTGTTAAATTCTCATATGACAGGATTATTCCCAAGTCTTACTATGAAGTAGCATGTACCAATAACACAAATGCGGGTACGGCAAATTATACCATCACCTCAGGGCTTTGGGACGGCGAAATCACGGGAACCTTTAAGATCAATCCAAAGCCGCTCGTGGTCAGCGCGCAGGACGCATCTAAGGTATACGGCGCTCCCGTGGAAAATGAAAACCTTTTGTATGTTTACGATACCAACGAGCTTGAAGGGACCGATACCCTTAACGGTATCAAGGTTTCCCGCGCACCCGGCGAAGATGCAGGGGAATATACCATTACGGTATCACAGGAAAACGGAAGCAATCCCAACTATGATATAACCTTTAAGACCGGTATATTCACAATCGAGCCCAAGCCCATCACATTAGTGGCTGAGGATAAAGCAAAAACCTACGGTGAAGCAGATTGTGAGCTTACTTATAAGCTTCATGAAGGCTCTTCTCTGGAGTTTAATGATACTCTTTCCAACATCTTAATCAAGCGCGGAACCGGCGAAGATGTCGGTGAATACACGATCACAATAGATCAGGCTGCCGGTGAAAATAAGAACTACAATATATCATTTAATTACGGTAAGTTCACCATAAAACCCAAAGAACTCACCGTTAATGTAACTGTCAAAGATAAGCAGTATGACGGTTTGGCAGATGCAGAGTTTGAGGCTGAGCTTGTTGGCGTGATCGACAGCGATGCGGGTAAGGTTATGCTTGACAGAAGTCAGGTTACCGCAGCTTTTGACAGCGTTTTGGCAGCAGACGGCATCGCCGTTGCCCTGACGGGCGATTTTGATTACACCTGCACCGGCACCAAAAAGGAAAACTACTTCATCACCCAGCCCACAGGGTTTACAGCAAGCATTTACAACACCTATGATGCAGGTGAGTATACCGTATCTTCTGCCGATTGGACAAATCAGGATGTTGTGATCACGGCAAACAGCGATTACCTTTTGTCCCTTGGGTATTCGGATTCAAGCGATTGGACCGAAACCTTGACTTATTCAAGCGAAGCTGCATCCTCTGACGGCAACGAGTTTACCTTCTATGTCAGAAATGCTTCCACCAAGGCTATCTCTCTGCCCGAGAAGGTCATGATGAAGATCGACAAGACCCCTGCTGAGGGCAATATTGAGATCACAGGAGTTAAGGGCTGGCAGGAGCTTGTAAGCAGCATAACCTTCGGGCTTTTCTTCAAGGATACAAAGGTTATAAACATTAATGCTACAGATGCTCTTTCGGGGATCAGATCCATCGAATACCTCGAATCCGCTCAGGCTCTAACCCTCGATGATTTAAGCGATGCAAGCTTCACCCCTTATCCTCAGGGTGGCGTGACCGTTCCTCTTGAGGATGCCAAGAAGTTTGTATATTACGCTAAGATCACCGACAACGCCGGAAATATTACCTTTATTTCCACTGATGGTTCGGTATACGATACAACCCTGCCCAAGATCGAGGGTATAGAAAACGGCAAAGTATACTATGTCACTCAAAAGGCGATTGTAAGCGATGCAAACATTGACAAAATAACCTTAAACGGAACCGATACCGCATCGCCCATAACCCTGAACGGAAACACCGATTGCGAATACACCATAACCGCTGTCGACAAGGCGGGCAATATGACCACCTTCAAGGTGACCATGAAGCCCATTTCGACTATAGATGACGCGATCGAAGATTTGACCGAAGGCAACGTTACTTCTGCAAACAAGAGCGACGCAGAAGAGACAAAGGCACAGATTGAAGAGAGCTTAAGCAGCAGTGAGATCACCGAAGATGAGAAGGCTCTGCTTGAAAATGAGCTTAAAGAAGCCGAAGCGCTGATCGAAAAGATAGAAGAAACATCAGCCGCTGCAAATTCCTCCACCATCACCGATACCGATAATCTAACCGAGAATAACGCAACCGTAGCAAACTACAGCGATCTTCTTGATGCTAAGGCTGCCATCGAAAAGGTGCTTAAGGATTACAGCGGCAACCTCACCGCTTCGGAGATTAAAAGCCTTAAGGCGGACCTTTCAAGGATCAACAGCGCGCTTTATTCCGTCGGCAGAGTGCTCGATGTTATGGGCCTTATCGGAAGGCTGCCCGATTATGCAATATCTGTTGAAGATTACAAGGGCGAGCTTGCGCAGAGGATAGACGAAGCATATCATGCTTACCATTCTTTGAACGAGCACGAACAGTCCCAGATCGACATTTATGATCTCATAAAGCTTGTTAACCTCCAGGATCCCGGCGCGGGTTCATTCGTTCCCGGTACCAGATTCCCCACCGAGTATACCGGCGGCGATCCCGTGACCAAGCCCGGCGGCAGCGTATCTTCCGGCAATTCCGGTACATCTGCAAGCACAAGCGGCGGTTACAGATTCACAAAGGGTCAGAACTCCCGCTGGTATTACAACAGCAGGAAGGGACTTACCTTCACCGTAAACGGCGATATTGCAAAATTCAGCTTTATCACGGTTGACGGCAAGGTTGTTGACAGAAATAATTACACCGCCGCCTCCGGCAGCACCGTGATCACACTTTCAAACAGCTTCCTTAAAACATTGAGCCTTGGCAATCATTCCATCAAGGCGTACTATGTTGACGGTTCCACCGACACAACCGCTTTCACCGTGTTGGAAAGCTCAGTTATCCCCTTCACCGGCGATGATTCCAACGCTCTGATATGGGGCGCCGCGGCACTGGTCGGCTTCATCGTACTCATTGCAGCTATTAAAGGCGGCAAAAAATCCAAAAAATCCAAAAAGCGTTAAGCGAAACAAAAGACAGCGATGATTGATCTCATCGCTGTCTTTTAATTATCTTACAACTTCAATTTCATCAGGCACATTCAGCTTTGTTATCCCTTCTTTGCCGATCGATATCTCGATCATGCCGTACGGCGTTGGGAACGAAACATCGGCAAACTCCAAGCCGCAAAGATCGGGGGAAAAGGATATCTTTTTGTACCCCGGCTCCTCCATTTTAAGCCCCGTTATCATTTGGGGAATGAAATACGCCGGGCAGCCGCCCCATGCGTGGCTGTGGTCAAATGAATAGCCTTCTTCGGGCTTATACCAGCCTTCCTGCAAGCCTTTGGGGCATTTGTTCACCGATTCTACCCACTTTCGCATCAAATCCATGCCAAGTTCTTTATACAAGCCGAATTTCATCACAGCTTCCATAAGGTAGTTCATAAAATACGGCTGTATGGGCTGCATTGGGTAATCGTCATCCGCCATAAGGCGAATGAGCCTTTCACCGTTTTTCTCATCTGAAAGACCATACAGGGGTGCAAGTATATTGGGATACCTTGTATATGCGCGCCTGTTAGGGTTTTCGGGGCTGTATTTGCCCATATCAGGCTCAAAATCGGAAAGGCCGTCAAAGTACAGACCCTTGCTTTCATCATAGAAGGCTTCGTTGAATGCATCCTTGAAAGCTTCGGCACGCCTGCGCCAAAACGCTCCTTCTTCCCAATCCATTATCAAAGCAATTTCGCCCGCATCACCGATCGCTTTATAATAAAATGCGTTCAATACGGTCTGCCCAAGATATTTGGGCGGATGATGCATTGAATAACCATCGACCACCATCCAGTCAACAAACATATAATCGGGCGGAGTATCGATTATACCGTTTTTCCCGTAATAGCTGTAAAACAGATCAAGCAAAGCGTTCAGGGCGGGTCTGCAATAAGCAAGCAGCTCCTTATCGCCGGTCATCCGATACACGAGTTTCAGCATCTGTACCCAGATCAGGCTGTAGGTGGTATGGAACATCCTGCCCTTGTTCTGCACAAGCCAGTTTGCGGTGCGGATAACGTCTGCTCTGGAAAGGCTCATATCGCCGTATGTAAATACGGTCATAAGCGTTTCGATATAATAATCCCCAGTGCATGCGAGCAGTTCCTGATGCATCGGGCTGTCAAGGTGTATACTCTGTCGGCATATGTTGAGAGTGTGCCTGCAAAGCTCATATACCGAATTTATGCCTTCATCGCTTGTTTTCAAGCTGCCCACGGCTTTGATGGGATAATGGCTGAAATAAAGCACGGGTTCGATAACGCTATCCTTTTCACAGCTTATAACCTTAATGTGCATCTCGCCCACGCTGTGCATGCGAAAGCTCCTGAATCTGCCTGCGGATGTAAATTTTACTTTTTCTACCCTGTTCCCGACCTCGCGGGTTTCTTTAAGCATAATCTCCAGCTCGCAGGCTCCGCTTGCCGTAAGCCCGATATAAGCTGCATATATCATATCAAAATCGACTTTTTGGGTTTTGCCCGCGGATAAAACAAAGCTTCTTTGTTCAATGGGATATATCGTCTCAAAAACAAGAGGTTCTGCAGGAGAATCGGAAAGCACCCTATTATCGCCTGTTTCGTATGCCGGATGCCATCTTCCGCTTTCAATACTCTCGTCATAGGAACTTGGACTATAATACGCCTTTTCCGGCCTTGCAAGCCATGTACCGTCGCTTATAAACTCTTCGTTTCTCCCGTCCTCAAATACGGCTTTGCCTTCAAGGTAAAAGCCTGCACGGCCGTATGAAAACTCGGTCAGTACCTGATCGGGGAATTGTACCTCAGCATAAACGTTAATAACTCTGCCGTTCGCTTTGATCCTATGGGTATCAATATAGTACCAGTCAAGATCGCCTTTTGTCAGAAAATCTCCGCCCGGTGCGGCAGGGCCTATGTTTATAAATTCATCGTTTACAAAAAGCCTGTAATGGGTATCCGCGCTCACCCTGAGCTCAATATATTTTAGAACCACGTCAAATTCAAATGTCTTTTTGAAAGAAGCAACACAATATTTTTCTTTATCTTTACCGATTTCGGGATATATTTCAGGTGATACCCATATCCATCTGGCGTTCATATATGTTCTCCTTTTTGCGTTTTTTCAAATATACCATTTTCTTTACAAGATATCAATATTAACTGCTTGAAAACGTTTTTCAATGCTGATATTATATTGTTGAACTAAAATATCATCTCCCTGTGAAAGGAGAATACATATGAACAAAACCGTGAGCCAAAGGCTTTTTGAGGCAAACGAGCCGTATGCGGCGGGGCTTTTTGAATTTCCCGAAAGAGAACCGATCTACAGATATTCAAACGCGCTTTACCGTGATTGGGAAAACGCAAAGATAATGCCATATGAGGGCGGTGCGCTTTACCCCTGCGGCAAATGCGTCGGCAAGGGCAATCCCGACATCGCTGTCAGACCCGATTACTCCTATACTTTTGAGATCAGGAACAGGAATCTGCTCAGAGAAAAGCTCGACGATGAATGCTGCGATGCGGTAATAAACGAACATCAGCTGGTATCAGGCTTCCCCACCCCGCATACTGTCGGCGGCGCCGGATACACTCATTCTTTCTTAAACTACGAGCGCATACTCAAAGATGGCATAAACACCTACCGCAAAAGGGTCGAGAACCTGCCCGACGGAGATTTCAAATTCGGTCTTCTGCGCCTTTTGGACGGCATGAACATCTATCGCGATAGGCTATTGGATCATCTAAAAGGCTGCGAAAATGTTTATCCCGGGCTCATTGAAGCGCTCGAACATGTAAACGAAGCGCCTCAGACCCTTTATCAGGCGCTGGTACTGTGGAACTTTGTTTATTATGTTGACGGCTGCGACGATATCGGAAGGCTCGACAAGCACCTTTACCGCTTCTGGAACGGTGAGGACATAGTGGATATCATCCACGAGCTTTATGAGCATGTCGATATCAACGACGGCTGGTCGGGAGCGCTCGGTCCCGATTACAATGAACTCACACTGCAGTGCATCAGGGCCAGCCACTATATCCGCAGACCCAATCTGCAGCTTAGGGTAATTCCCGATATGCCCGATGAGGTTTGGCAGGAGGTTTACGCATCCCTTGCCACTTCCTGCGGTCAGCCCTCGCTTTACAACGAGCTTGGCTATCAGGCTGCGCTTGAGCGCGAGTTTCCCGAGATACCCAAGGAAGAAAGGCTGCGTTGTGTATACGGCGGCTGCACGGAAACCATGCTCGAGGGCATTTCAAACGTTGGTTCCGACGACCTTGGCATAAACACAGCGCTTATCTATGACCGCTTTACAAGGCAGCATCTTGGCGAATTTTCCGATTTTGAGAGCTATTTTGACGCGCTCTGTAATCAGATGCGCACCGAAATTCTTGAATCGCTCGATATTCTGACCGAGTACCGCATCACAAGGGGCAAGTATCGTCCTCAGCCCGTGCACACGCTGTTTATAGACGACTGCATCGACAAGCAGATCGATTACAACGCAGGCGGCGCAAGGTATTACTGGAGCGTCAGCAATGTCGCAGGACTTATAAATGTGATCGATTCCCTTTGCGTTGTAAGAGAGCTTATATTTGAAAAGGGTGAATATGACGCTGAGAGCTTTATGAAAGCGCTCGACAGCCGCGATCCAGCTTTCCTCAGAAGAGCAAGGAAATGCCCCTGCTTCGGCATGGACGATGACAGAGCCGATCTTCTGGGAAACAGGCTTGCAAACCGCATCTATGATTGCTTCAACGAACGTAAGTGCTGGCCTTCCGGCAAATATATGACGGTTTCAAACCAGTTTACCACCTATGAGGGCGCAGGCAAGCCCGTACACGCTACTCCAGACGGCAGAGGCGACGGCGAACCCCTTTGCGATTCTCTGGGCGCGGTACACGGAAAGGACATAAAGGGTCCCACTGCTCTTCTTTCAAGCACAGCAAAGCTTCCCCTTGAAAGGATAGTCGGCACTCCCATTATGAATATAAGGATAAAGAAAGAGCATCTTTCGACCCTCTTAAAGCCGCTTGTGACTGCGTTCTTCCAAAAAGGCGGCATGCAATTGCAGGTCAGCTGCTTATCAAGAGAAGAGATGCTTGACGCTATCGATCATCCCGAAAAGCATGAAAATCTGATCGTTCGAGTCGGCGGCTTCTCCGAGTACTTTAACAGGCTCACGCCCGTGCTTCAGAAGACCGTGCTCAACAGAACCGAGTATTGATATGGAAAAAAAAGCTACCGCAACCGTTTTCAACATCCAGCGCTTCTGCGTAAACGACGGTCCCGGCATAAGGACCGCGGTTTTTCTCAAGGGCTGCATGCTTAACTGCATTTGGTGCCATAATCCCGAATCCAAATCTCCAAAACCAATCGTATCGCTCACCCAAAAGCTCTGCATCGGCTGTATGGAATGCATAAAAACCTGCTCTAAGCATTATTTTGACGAGCAGAAAGGTCATGTGATCGATCGTGCTTCCTGTATCACCTGCGGCAGATGCGTGGAAAACTGCGTCGGCGCGCTTGAAATAATGGGTAAAGAGATGACGGTTGATGAGATCATCGCAGAAGTTATGCGCGACGAGGATTTTTACAAGACCTCGGGCGGCGGCATGACCATAACAGGCGGCGATCCGCTTTTCAGGCCCGAATTTACCTTTGAGCTTGCAAAAGCGGCAAAGGAAAAAGGGCTTCATGTTTGCATAGAAACATCGGGGTTTGCAAAATGGGAGCAGCTTGAAAGAATAGCCGGGTTTACAGATATCTTCCTTTTCGACATAAAAGAGAGCGATCCTAAACTGCACGAAAAATTCACCGGAGTTTCAAACAAACTGATACTCGAAAACCTGAAAAAGCTCGATGATATGGGTGCAAAAACCATACTAAGATGCCCGATCATTCCTTCTCACAACGCAAGAGACGAACATTTTTTATCCATTGCCGATATCGCAAACGGGCTTAAAAACGTTATAAGGATCGACATCGAGCCTTATCATCCGCTGGGAAAATCAAAATCGGAAGCCATTGGAGAGGATTATCCGCTAGGTGATCTCGGAATGCCCGAAGAAGCCATCGTAAGAGGCTGGATAGAGACCATCGGGAAGCACACCGATGTTCCCGTGCAAAAAGCATAACAGGAGAGAAAAATGAAAAAAGTATGCATTTTCTTTGCCGCAAACAGGTACTGGCCAAAAAGAGAGCGCCTTG